>JAJYWX010000003.1 GCA_021791275.1 bacterium
TAGTAACTAATATTTTATATATAAAAACATACAGTGGTGAAGAATATGTATATTTATGTGTATCAAGAGTAACAAAAAAAAGTGAGGAAATAACAACCAGGAATGCTGTAATAGGAATACAAAGAGGGAAAACAGAAGAAGTTATGTTGAGATCCAACGGAGATCGTCAATTATTTCTACCTGTAGCAGATCCAGAACGCAGAAGGATTGTAAGTGAAGAGATTTGTAGAGGAATTGGGATATTAGAAGAAAACAGATGATATAAAGAAAGTCAATATAGAACTAGATGTATTAATTGGGAAGATTATGTAAGTTGAAGTATTGTATTTATAAAATAGCGATTTCCATAAATTAATATATTAAAGTATGTCTTATAATAAATTATGATTTTCTTATATTTCTTATAAGATAAAGCTTCCAAAAAATTTAACCTAAACCAGTTTTTCATCTACAGTGAGGTTAGCACTTCACACATAATATTTATATTGCTTTTCTATCTAATTGATATCACTCTTGTATATACTTTAAATCTGGGATCTTAACATCTTCTGTCCTAGTTCTTTTAATCTCATAAAAATGAGAATATTCACAAAGATTTTCAAAATTTCTCCACAATGAGATTGCATCATCTCCTCTGGGAACTTCTGTTATTACTGGGCCAAAATAACCCAATTTCTTTTTTGAAGAATTAAATATAATTATTGGAGTTCCTACATCTTCTCCAACTACATCAAATGCAGATTCCATAGAGGATAGTATTACTTTGTCCCATTTAGGATCATCTAAGGAATTTAAAAGATACTGTTTGTCATACTTTATAATTTGTGATTCAATATCCTTTTTAGCTGTGGTTTTTTTATAATGTACTAATATCCCCAACTTAGTATACATCTCATCCACTACTTCATCTCCATACTTATCTCTTGCAGCTTCAATCATTCTCAACATCTTATGGGTTTTTTCTGTTTGGTCTAAATATTCTTTAGACATTGTGTTTTTATTTTTCTCAAAGAGGCTAAATGATTTCCAAATCACATTTAATCTCTCTACCTTCTGAACTTCCTTAATCCAACGAGATGTATTCCAACACCAAGGACAAATTGGATCGAAATAAAAAAATATTTCTTTATTCTCTTCTTTTTTTTCTCTCTTCTGCATAATGGTCATATTCCGCATTAATCTGATCTTCTGTAAAACCTCCAACTGCTCTATATTCATTAAAAGAATTACATAATCCAAAAGCAATAGATCTCTTTACTCTCGAAAGTTCTAAGTTTACTTCTCTTCTAATAGATGGAATATCTTTTCCATCATATTGAATGTTCAATAATTCTGCTAAAAAATAGACCCTTTCATCTGAATCATATGGGGGAATATAGGTATCATCCTCTAATCCTAATAAATCTTTCAAATGATTTTCAAACCTTTCTTGCTCTTGGGAATCTAATTTATTAAAATCTAGTTCTGTAATCATATTCAAAGGGTATTCTACATTCATATATAAATTTAGTCAACACCAAGACGAGACCTCCATTTCTTATATCCAGACTGACTCAAATTATCACACTCGGATTGATATAGTTGACTATAGCCAAATGATGCTGGATCGACTCTTTTTCCTCTAAGTATCCTATTATAATAATCAAACATCCTAGTTAATTCTAGCCACTCCTCTATCCCACCTTTAAATGATTCAGATACACAATCTACAGAACTATATTCATACCCCTTTTTAATCCATTTTCTCAAAAGCCTTTTTCTCTCACTTTTTGATAAATTATGAAACCAATCCCACTCACCATCATCCCAATGACCTTTAATAGGTCGCCTTATAAACATACCTGAAGAAAGTAATCTTAAATAAACATTATCTATCTCACTTTCTAAATCCTTTCTAACCCTTAAGATTAATTGTCTATACTTTTTCATAATAGGTAATTCAGATTTATACGATAGAGGATAATTTTTAATAATTTCAAGCACAATTGATTTTGGAACCTCTTCATTAGATGATAATTCTCTCGAATAAATATATGGATCATATCTATAAGAGCGATATGCAATTTCTAATGCTCCTTTTGGTGAAACTCCTAATTTTTGTGATCTTCTTAAAGATATTAAAAAGTTATATATATACATTGAAGATAAAGTATACAGATTATCTTCGAAAAATATATCTAAAATATTATCATCAGATGGATGTAAATCTGAAAATTCAGTATCAGAATCTCTATCATAAACTTCAAAATCAACACCAAAAACTTTTTTTTGAAGATCCTCTTCAAAATGTATTGGATTCGATAGAATTGAGTTTAAAATATGAGTTGGAGAAACTTCAGGGTATATAACTCTCATCTCACTAAATTTCTCTTTAAAAAATCTATAATATATTTTTAAATATGGATTGAGTCCCCTTTTTATAACATCTTGTAATTGGTCATCTTCTAATCCTAAATAAGATTCTATTGGATTAAAATATCTATCTTTAAAACTCTTATTCTTTTCAAAAATATATATTAAAATAAGATCTAGATTAATAAGTATATCTTGGAATCTTTTTGATTCATTTCCTTTTGCACTAATATCTTGAGAATCTATGAATTTTCTGTGTTCGGGTAAAATACTAAAGTCAAAATCAGGGTATGGGGAGGAGATTGATGATTCTGTACTTAATATTTCACTCATAGATTATTTTTATAAATATATTCTATTAAAATTTATATATTTTCAACGACTAGAGGAGAATATCCTTTAGAGTATATTTTTACTCTAGCAACTTTTCCATCTTCTAACTCCCTTTCTTCTATAATTTCACCCGTTTCTGATCGAATTACTTCTCGGAAAGGAACATTATTGGTGTAAAATCTTTCAACAGCAGTACCATCAGGAAGCCTTACTAAGGTATAAACCACCCTCGATTCTTGAAAAAAATTATTCTTATCTTGCTCCACTACTTTGGAATTTATCATTAAATAAATTTTTGGTCAAGTCTTTTATTTAACTTTATGAAGAATATTTACAATATTTGATAAACTTTTTTCTAATTTTTTCTTCTCATCATCTGTTAATACAGACATTTTTTCTTTCATCTCTAATCTCATAAACTCTGTAAATTTTTTCATTCTTTCCTCTCCCTTTTTTGTTATTGATAATATTTTTTCTCTTCTATCTTCTCCTTCTATTTTTTTAACATAACCTTTTTTTTCTAATTTTGATAAAGCTTCAGTAACAGAAGGTGGAGATATATTAATTCTTCTTGCTATATCTACAACCCTGATACCTTTTTTATCTTCATGAATCATTTTTAAAAGTAAAGCAGAAGATAGAAAATTATTTCCATAGATAAAATTAGATTTAATTTCAGTAATCAAATCTATTATATTGTCTTCAATTGTATTTGTATCATTTTTATCCATGTGTGACTGATTCAGTATTTGAAGTTCTTAATGGAACTTGTTTTATAAATATAACAAATACTAATGATATTATAATAACTATAGATGAAAATAACATTACAATTCCAACAGATTGAGATAAAGAAACATATACAGCATGTGTTATTTCATTAACATATTTAACTAGGAATTTAGGTATTTTATTCAATCCAGGTATTGATGTTGAAAAAGTAGTACTTGTACCAGTAAAAGAATTCTTTATAGTATCATATTTAGAAGATAAGACTGGGGGCAAATTAGTAGGTTTATTCAAAGTAATATTTCTTATTAATGTATTGTTTAGAATAGCCCCCATTGCAGCAAGTCCTACAGCACTAGCTATATTTCTAAAGAATTGTAGTGCTCCAGTAACAACCCCAATCTCTTGTACAGGAAAATAGTTCTGAGCAACTATTGAAAGTATAGGAAGAAGACCTCCTAACCCTACTCCAGTTATGAACATAAATATACTTAATTTAAGAAAACTAGTATTTACTCCTAAATGAGATAAAAGGAAAAAACCTAAAGATGCAAATATAACAGACATAAAAATTAGAAATTTATATTTACCATATTTAGTTAATAATAATCCTCCAAATATAGAAGTTAAAATTAGACCCAAGACTAAAGATATAAGATATAGACCAGACACCGTAGGAGATACACCTCTTACGTATTGAAAATATATTGGCAGATAAACTACTCCACCTAAAAATCCAAATGAAGTTAAGAATGCTACTATATTAACAAGTACGAATGATTTATTATGAAATAATTCTAAAGGCAATATAGGAGATTTTACCTTTGCCTGGTATATTACAAATATCGCTAAAAATACTACAAATATTGCCCATAAACTATACTCTTGTATTGATGTCCAAGCAAATAGTGATCCTCCAAAGATAAGTGCTGAAATTAAGGCAACTGTAAAAATAGTTAAAAGGACTATTCCAATGTAATCAACAGTTTCATCCTTTGCAAGTTTCACATTAGGATATTCTTTAAAAATAAGTAGAAAGGCTACTATTCCAATAGGTACATTAATATAGAATATCCAATTCCAAGAAAAGGCTGTTGTAAGATAACCTCCGATGAGGGGGCCTACAACTGCAGCAACACCAAAACTCGAAGATATAACACCTTGCCATTTTCCTCTTTCTCTTGGAGGAAAAAGATCCCCAACAGAAGCAAAAGCAAGAGAGGTTAAAGCACCTCCTCCAATACCTTGAAGAGCTCTAAAAATTATAAGCTCAGTAATATTGTGAGAAAGCCCTGATAGAGCTGATCCCAAAACAAATACTACAATACCCAATAAATAGAAAGTTTTTCTACCATATATATCAGACAACCTACCTACAACAAGAATCGCTATAGTAGAAGTCAAGATATATGATGCATAAATCCAACTCAGAAGGTTAAAACCTCCCAAATCTTTAAGTATTGTTGGTAATGCAGTTGCAACTATAGTCTGATCCAGTGATGACATGAATATAGATAACAATATTGCAAATACTAACAATTTTAATCTTGTAGGATTAATTGATTCTTTTAACATAATTAGGATCCACCCTTAAATAATTAGGATACCTAACTATATTATCATACGAAACATTTTCTTGTCAAGAAAATGTTTCCATAATTATTTGATAAGCATTGTTGAGCTCTTTAAATTGAGTATCATCGTTATTTCTAGTGAAATCTGGGTGTAATTCCCTAGCCTTTTCTCTAAATACCCTCCTTACCTCCTCTTTTGTACTGTGAGATGTCACTCCTAAAAGTTTATATGCCTTAGAAAGAGAATTCTCTTCTCCACTAGATTGTCTATTTTCTTCTCTTTCTTCTTTAAAATTTTTAAAAGAATTATACAAATTGAATATTGTGTCATTAGAAAAGGGGAATCTTGACTTAATCTTCTTCTCAAACTCTAGATAACTTGAAGATGTGTTGAACACAGCAACAATATAGTCATAGTTTTCAATTATTATCTCTTCTATTTTTGCACTATGATCTATTATTTTTTTTACTTTAAATACATATTGCAATAAATCTCTTAAAAAATTTAATCCCCCTATTAAGAAAGCTATAATAATATATATATAGTCTCCTGTAAAAAAACTTATCCAACCCCCTAAAGTCAAAAATAAAGAGTTATAAAAAAGGTTTTCAAGTATTGCAGTTCTATACTGCTCAGCTCTTAATTTAGATTCTTTTTTCGGAGCAAGATATAGAACTACTGATATAAAAGTAGGTACAAGTAAAACTAAAAATGAAACTAAAAGGTTATATGTTGCCTGTGACATACTTTTATTATAACAAATTAATTGACACAAAGGCATATTTAGTATAAAATCCAGACTTATTTATTAATAAAAATATGCTATCAGAAGAATATTATAAGCATGCATACCCACAAGGAGCTGAAGAGGCTCTTAGAATTGCCATGCAGACTTATGAGGAATCTGGTGCAGAAGCAGCTGAAACATTTTTTAAAGCAGCATATAGGATGAATCCGGCTGGGTATAAAGAACTTAGATCTATTTCTCTTAATTCTTGGGATATTAAACAATATGAAGATTGCGCAAGATACTTAGAGGAATTTTTAACTTTTTACCCTGGTGAAATAAATTGGGCCTATTTCCAATTATTAAAATCATATCTTATGAGTGGAGATATAGAAGGAGCAAAATCAGCATTAGAAAGATATGCAACTGACTACAAATTAGCAAATGAAGATCCTGAATCTGAATATGGGACAAATATTTTGAAAGAAGAAGCTAAAAAAGAAGGGTCTAAAGATAGCGAAGATATATATTTAAAATTAGCTCTATTTTACTTATGTTCAGATGATTTAGATTCAGCAAAGTTATTCTTTGAAGAAATATTAGATAATATTGGTGATTACGGTGAAAAGGATACCCTATTAGTTTTATTTGCATTCTCTGAGTGCTTATCTAGATTGGGATTTGATCAAAGAGCGGAAGTTTTCAAAGATAAACTTACAAGAAGAATTCAAATTGTCAGGGAATTTGACAACTAAATTAAATAGTAGTAGGATTCTCTCAGGCTATGGATAACATTAACCCAACAAATTCAAATACACAGACAAATATAGATAAAAATTCTGAAGCCTTTTCAACTATTCCAGCTGAAGAAAATAATACAAAAACAAATAAGAAAAAATCTATGATAGTCTCTACAATTGTTATTATTCTACTTTTATTAATAGCTATCATATTAACATTCCTTCTAAATTTAAATAAATCACCCGATTATGTTGTAGCTCAAATGATAAAAAAAGAGTCAGGGTTAAATGAGTCAGGATTCCAATCAAAAATAAACTTTATATATAAACCCTACTTTATAAATGCTACTTTAAATGCAAATGGAAACATAGGTTCGTTAAATAATAATATTAATAAATTTAGCTCACAAATATATTTGTCTGGAACCATTCTTGGGAATCCAGTAAATTTAAATTCTAAGGTAAGAATATATAAAGGAGAGGAATATTACAAAATTTATGGTACAAAATCACAACTTTTTAGGCAAATTAATAATCAGTGGCTCAAGACTCCATTTGCACCGATAAAAAATACAAATACTTATGAATATAATAAAAATATAAAGAATTTATCATCAATATTAAAAAATTCATCCATAAAAGAGATAGGTTCTACATATATTAACAATGTATATACTAATGAATATTCTATTTCTATAAACAAAAAGTATTTAAATTCACCTTCATTGAAGAAATTTTTAGGTTCAATAAATAATTATACAGTAGACTTATGGATTAGCCCATCAAATTATTATCTATATAAAGTTTATTTAAAAGCAGGAACTAAAGAAGGATCATTAAGTATTACTCTCATACTGGATCAATTTAATCAGAACTTTAAAGTAACTATACCTAAAAACGCCAAACAAAATAAATCACTTTTTTAAGATATAAATTATTGACCTTGGCGGGATTCGAACCCGCGATTACCAGGATGAAAACCTGGTGTCCTAGTCCACTAGACGACAAGGCCAAAATATAACGTTAATATAACAAATTGATCCCTTTTTTGCAAATAAAAAATAAGTAATATATTAGAACAAATACCCCATTTTATCCTATAAAATAAACATATTTTCAGATTGAGTTTTGCCAGTAATTAGTATACAATGTTTGTATCCAAAAAGATTTGAAATAAATGAAAAACCAAACAATAGAAATTTCAACAAAAACAATACTTACAATTATAGGTATTTTGGTTCTTCTTTTTTTACTAATTAAAATTGCTACAATATTCGTTTTAATATTTATATCTTTCATATTAATGTCAGCAATAAACCCAGTTGTTGTATTTTTTGAAAAAAGAAAAATACCAAGGGGACTATCTGTTTTTTTCACAATGATTATATTGATTTTACTTATACTTCTATTTCTAGTAATTACTATTACACCAATAACATCTCAGTTAAACAAGATAATTATATCAATAGAAAATTTGCCTACAAAAGTTATATCTTCATTCCCTTTTCTAAAAACTGAATTTCATTTAAGTGCAAGTAGTCTAAAAAGTTCTTTATCAAGATATTTTACACAAAATGTATATAATATTTTTATCTCTAGTTTTAATAATCTTTCATCTACAACAATAAATATATTATCAACAATAGTCTATACAATATTAATATTTGTTATGTCTGCTTATATGCTTGTTTACAAAGATCATTTTTATAAAACTTCCTTACAGGTAATACCTAAAAAAAATAGATCTAAAATAGAGAAAATACTTTACGAAGTAGAAAATCAATTAGGATCATGGTTAAGAGGACAGATACTTATAAGTGCTGCTGTTGGTATATTATTTTGGATATATCTTTTCATATTAGGTAATCCTTATGCCTTTCCTTTAGCTTTATTTGCAGCTTTTGCTGAAGTAATTCCATTTGTTGGCCCTATTGTATCAGGGATTGTAGCATCAATTGTAGTTTTGTTTGTTTCTCCTTCTCTTTTCATATTTTCAGTAATATTTGCAGCATTAATACAACAGCTTGAAGCTAATATCATTGGGCCTCAAATCATGAAAAGAGTTATAGGCATAAATCCTTTAATCGTTATTATAGCTATATTCATAGGATCTACTCTAGATGGGCTTATCGGTGCTTTAATAGCAATACCAATTATTACTGTAATACAACTTGTGATTTACGATATTCTTGAATATGATTTATTAGAAAACAATGATAATACACCTAAAAACAATTAATGGTATAAAAATTCAATGTACAGAAGGAGAAAATAAAATTTTATCCTTAAATGATGATCTGTATATATATAAAGCTATAAATAGAGAGCTTGATCAAATGAAAAATGTTATTTTAAATGATCAGTTGGTATATCCTAAACTATTTTATACAGAATATTTTCACGTATATAAAAATGAACATTCCAAAATATTTAAAGATAACAATCTAAGACATGATATAACTGTTATGTCAGGAGATTTGGCTGGGATAGAATTTATGAAAACTTATGGACATTACCATGAAATATTGGATGGGACTAATACCCCTGCACCAGAGGTAATAGAGATTCTGCATGGTAATGCTATACTAATACTTCAAAAACCACACAAAATAACAGAAGATAAGAAAAGGTCAATAAATGATATGTATGATTTTGGAGATATTACAGATGTGCATATTTTTAAACTAAAAACAGGAGATGCATTTGTAATACCTCCGCATTACGGCCATATAATAGTTAATCAAAAACCCACAGTATTAGTTTTTTCTAGCCTAATATCAGCAAGAGCTAAAAGCATATATAACGGGATATTTAATTATAAAGGAGGGGCTTACTATGTAATAAAGAAGAATGCAAAACAAGTATTAGTACAAAATCCTCATTACAAACATGTTCCGAAAATCAAAAAAGTAAAAAAATGGGCATACAATAATATTATAAATAATAAAAAGGTACCAACCTACTCTCATTTTATTAGTAATCCAGAAAAGTATAGCTGGATTAATAATCCCGAAGAATTTAATTGGGAACAATTTGCATAACAATTGACTTATAGTATGGGCATATAGTACAATATTGCTTGAAATGGAAGATGAAATAAGAGCTTTAAAAGCTTTACACAATATTACACCCGATGAGGTATCAGTAATTAAAGCATTTGGAGAAGATAGGGGTGAATCAGAATATTTATTACTTGGAGAATACTACAGAAGATTGGGATTATTAGATGAGGCTAGAAAATATTTTGATAAAGCGATCGAAAGGAATCCTGATAATTATATTCTATATCACTATAGAGGTATTGCTGAATATGACCCGTTAGATAAAAATACCTCTGATAACTCTCCAGAATCTATAAAAAGAGCAGTGCGTTTTTATAAAAGGTCGAATGAGTTATGGAATAAAAACAAAGGATCAGAAAAAGATCCTCTTGGAAAAGAGATTGCAAGAGTAAATATTCTTGCGTTAGCAAAATCTCTTATGAAATTAGAACGATATGAAGAGGGTTTAGAATTATTAAGAGAGTATATAACAAATCCAGAATTTGATGATAAAGATTTTATTCATGGATTAATACTGGAGTGTATTGAAAATCTAGGTTTAGAAGAGGATCAATCTGTACATCGTAAATATCAAATTGCAATTTCTCTAGATGATAGAGAAGATTCTGAAGATACAATAAAAGATCTAGAATTATCCTTATATGAAGAGATATTGTATGCATATAAGAATAAGAGGGGAGCAAAAACAGTAGAGCTAGAATATATAAAGTATGAATCTTTAAAGAGAATGTTTGATATATTATTAGAAAGAGGATCATATAAAGAAATTCTGCAGTGGCCAATAGAATCTATATTAAACCCAGGAGAAAGAAGACATATAATGAGAAAATACATTGATATTGCAACACACAAATCTTTAAATCCTAATTTATAAAAACTGCCTGGGAAAGGACTCGAACCTTCATGCTAAAAAATAGCACTAGCTCCTAAGGCTAGCGTGTCTACCATTTCACCACCCAGGCTTAAATTAGCTTAAAGCATCTATATATGATTGTACTTCAGAAGCCCAACCTGGATTTGGTGGACAGTATACAGGCTGCATCTGATATGGGCTCTCATTACCGTATGATGAAGCAATTCCTTGAGCTATTGATTGTATAGCATTTGGCCAAGATCCAAAAGAAGCAAATCCTCCAAAACTACCTCCTCCTCCGGTCCATCCCCATGCATTATATGATATTTCACCAGAACCAGATTGTGGAATTACTCTACCGAATCCTGACTCAACACCAGAGATAGCTACTAATTCTCTCCAACTTACTCCATACATTTTAGCATATCTTATAAAATCAGATGCATATGGAGCCATAGGAGACCCATGATCTATCAAAAAATTAGTTAATATAGAAACGTCTGCATTTTGAGTAGATGTAATATTCCCCGATACTAAAGCTGTATTTTTCGAAGGAACAACTGCAGCAAGAATCCTTGCCTTATATATATTAGGATTTATAAGATTGACTCCTGCAATTTTATTTAGATTTGAAATATTGTTATCTTTAATAGTTCTTATATTATCCGCCATAACGATTTTTTGAGAAAATGTATTTCCTTCAACTTTGGATATGAAACTTAACGGTTTTTTGAAAATAAAATAAGAAGATACTACTATTATAGTAAAAAGTGAAATAAAAAATATTATTGTTTTTTTATTAAAAAAGTGAGATTTACTATCTTCACTTTTGCCTCGTATATAATACGAAAGCTTCTCAGAATCTTTTAAAAAGTTCATATAATAATATATTATATGTTTTGTATAAAAAAATCAAATTGCCTTTGATACAGATGAAAGGTTAAAATCTTCAACTAATACATATGGACAAATTATGTTAGAAGCAATATTTTCTCCGAACTCCCGAGGTGATGCAACATAACTTTTTGACATTTTTATTGTATTTTCTAATATCTTTATTGGAGATTGGTTAAATCTAAAGTTATTTAAAGAATGAACAAATTTACCATTTTCTATTTTATAAACACCATCTCTTGTAAGTCCAGTTAAAAGACCAGTCTGAGGATCAACTTCTCTTATATACCAAAGATTATTTATATATATAGCTTCATCTACATCTTTTATAAAACTATCAAAATCATCTTCACTCCCTTTTAAAATCAAATTAGATGGAGAAAAAGAATTATTTTTATATCCCATCTTTTTATCATATTCCCTGGAAGATATAAGTCCTTTTAATACACCATCTTTAATAAAATCTTTCTTTTCTAGAGCAATCCCAATATCAAAAGTATCATTTATCTCAGTTAAACTAAATAGGAGAAAGTTTAATATTTTTATTCTCTTATCTAATGGATCGGTATATAGATTAATAAACTCTGGAAATGCCTTTTTACCAACCATATTTGTAAATGGAGATCTCCCCTCATCTGCACTTTTTGCAGACATAAAAATCATCATATAAATAAGCATATCTGAAAGAGCTGAAGGAGAGAGTATAACTTTATATCTACCCTCTTTTAAATCTTTCCTTATTTTAGTTTTTTCAAAATCTAATAATAGTTTTCTATATAGATTATCAATATCTTCTTCGTTATATTCAGATGTTAATTTCCCCTGCCAAACTGATCTTTTAACATCTTTATCCTTTATATTAATAGAATAGTCAATTCTAGGTATAAGATTTTCTTTAAAAAGCCCGTTAGAATTTGAAACTATTATAGTATTAATTCCTCCATTTATGTATCCAAACAATCTTGATTCCTTTTGCTCTTTTGTTAATTTTAGTATTTTTGACTCAATATCATTAAAAATATGAGTTATATTAAAATCATATTTATCTTTATCATAATAGATCTCTTTTTCTGGTAAAGGGAAATAGTCTTCAGATTCTGATGATTCTCTAGCTATGTTATAGGCATTTTTTATACAATTTTCTAAGGATTTTTCAGATAAATCAGTAGTTGATGATACACCCACCTTTTTATCTACTATTGCGCTAAATACTATATAAGAAGAGTTATTAATACCATTAGAGATTACTCTGTTATTAGAAAATCTAATATTAAAATCCTCTGATAATTCATAAATAAAGTAATATTCATCACTTTCTGAATATTTTTTAACAATTTTTTGTATATCTTCAATTTTCATTTTTGACATTTAATACATTAATATTTTCAAATAAAGCAGAAGGTGATCCATGAGAGACTGGTGCTACCTGAGAGGGCTGCCCTTTTCCACAATTAAAAGCACCTTCTAAGACATAGGTGCTTTTACCCCCTACTTCTTTGCAACTTTTCCAAAAATCTTGAGTATTTGACTGATAAGCAACATCTTTGAGCATATTTGTAACTTTACCATTCTTAATTTCATAAAATATATTTCCAGTAAATTGAAAATTATATCTTTGCATATCTATACTCCAACTTCCATCTCCAATAATATATATTCCATCACCAGCCATATTTATAAGATCTTGAGTTTTCAAATCTTCTACATTATTTGGAAGAAGTGATACATTCGGCATTCTCTGTATAGGAAAAGCAGAGAAAGAATCTGCAAATGAACAAGCATTTGAGTGTTCTTCTCCTGAATATGCTGCCATTTCTCTGTTCATTTGAAGATTTTGCAAAACTCCATTTTTTATTATATCAAAACTGCCTGTTTTAACCCCTTCATCATCATATTTAATTGTTGATAGACCTTTTTCTTGAACCCTATCTCCCACTATATTTACCTTAGAAGATCCATACACAAGGTCCCCTCTTCCTTCTAGTGTAGCAAAAGATGATCCTGCATAATTAGCTTCATATAAAAGTACTCTATCCATTTCTGTGGAGTGTCCTATACTCTCATGTATAGTTAACCAAAGATTGCTTGGATCTATTACGAGATTATATTTGCCCGGATTCACAGACTTTGCACAAGATTTTTCCAAAATTAAATCGTTATACTCTTTTATCTCTTCTTCAAATGGATACTCTTTAAAATATTCATATCCCTCTCCAACTGGTCTAGTCCTAGACTTTAAAATTGTTAATTCTGGTTTCACCTTATAAACACTGAATTCAGGAAATATTCTTGTTCTTTCTTGATATATTGATGCTCCAGAACTATTTAGAAATAACTTCTTTTCATAAGATTGCCTTAGTATAAAATCAGAAAAGTCTATATTTTTGCTGTTTATAATTTTATTTTGCAAAAATTTAATATATTCAATTTTCTCTTTTGGAGAAATATCAAATGGATTTATAAGGTAGGGCTGTATATATTCATCCTCAAAGATATCTTCTTTTGTTAATTTAACTAATCCCTCAGGTATATTTTGTGTCATTGAAAAAGCTTTCTCAAATACCTTTGAAATATTTTCCTCATCAATCATACTATCTGATGCAAACCCCCAATTGCCTTTATATAAAACCCTAACAGAGAATCCTTTAGATATATTATTAGATACATGTTCTAGATTTAGATTTTTAAAATATATATATTCATTCAAATCTTCTTGAAACCTTATCTCAATAAGGTCTACTAGAGAAGCTTTTTTTGATGAGAATATTTTCCTCGAATATTTTTTATATTTTTCTTTATCGAAATCTGTCATAGAAATTTTTTCTAAGAATAAAATAGCAGAAGACGGGGCTCGAACCCGCGACAGCTAGTTTGGAAAACTAGTACTCTACCAACTGAGTTACTTCTGCGATATTATCTATTATATCAAAAAAAATTGTTTTTAAGAATTAGAACAGGAAGAAAAGCCATTATAAAGCTTTAAAGATTTTATTATATGATCGAAAACATCTACCTTATAGCTATTATTATAAACAAGATCAATATTGAAATTAGAGGAATAGAAGGTAATTCCCTCTCTTGTAATATTCTCTATTCCTTTATAACCATCTAAAGTTACATTTTTACCTTTCTCTTTAGATATATTCTGGCATTTTAAATAAACATTCACTGTGACTGAAGATTGATTAAGACCAAAAGATGCCACCTCAGATCCATTTAATTGATTAACATTTAAGGCATTCCAACCATTAGGATAGTCAAAACTAAAGGATTTAGAATTATTATATGTGCCCTTAAATCTTTGGTATAAAATGTTTACTTGATTTTGGGGAATATAAACATTTTGCTGATAAGAGACATTATTACTACTAAATGATTGAAGTTCTTGAGCATATAAAGTAGTAACATATAGTATACCAATTACTATGAGGGCAAAAAGTATTAGTATTAAATATTTGTAATTCATATATTATATATAATATCTCTTTTATACCTTTTCATCAAGTAAGAAAAAAGGAGAGCTTAAAACTCTCCTTTTTAAATAAATCTTTAAATCTAATGATTTAGAATGCTAACATTGAAACTCCCAATGATAGTATTACTATTCCTGCTATTACAAATATTCCTATAGGTGCACTTCCTGATGTTTGTGGTAAAGGTTGTTGTACAACTGGAGTTACAGGTTTTTGTGGGATACAATTACTTGAAACTTGAGCTGATGTTGTAACATTAAACTTTTGTCCATTTGAATTTTCTATCCATCCTGTGACTGTATATGAATCTGTACCATTAGCTCCTTGCCAAATATACTCACCTAAGTTTGCAGGTGTTGCAGGTATAGTTGATACTTGAGCCCCTGTAGTTACATCTGTTATTACACCGTTAAATGTATCAGAATTAGTAACATTTTGTGCTTGCCAAGTTACAGAAAGGTTATTTGTTGTGTTATTTTCACAAGCAAGAGATATTGAACTCATTACTGGAGTTTGTGGTGTAATACAGTTATTAACACTTTCAGATGAAGATGTTATACTGCTACTTTTACCATTACTTCCCATAATATATCCAGTAACTGTATATGAATCTGTAGTATTTGCTCCATTCCAAGTGTATGTTCCATTACTTACAGGAACTTCAAATGTTGCAACCCCATTTTGATTTGTAGTTGTATCATTAATTGTTCCATAGAACATATCAGATGAATTTGTAGTAGTACTATCATAAGTCCAAGCTATATTCAAATTAGAAGAATTTTCAACACAACTCATTGTAACAGAACTTAGTACAGGTGCTGGTGTATGAGATACACAATTATAAAAGTTAAACTGAGATGATTTAACACTCAAACTTTTACCGTTATCATAATTTAGTACTAGGTTTGCATAATAATTTTGGTTATTTTGCTCTAAGCTTGATACAAATCCGTTATATGTACCTGTAGCTGAACTCTCTGTAGGTATTTGTGCTACTGAGCTTCCAGATGTGTTATCAATATTTCCACTTACACTATCCCCACTTTGGAATGAACCTACCTGCCATCCAACGCCATTACAATTTAGTGTTACTTGTAATGTTGGTGTTGGTAAACAATTATCATAGAAGTTAAATGTATCTGATTTTTCTGATAACGTTTTACCTGAATAGTTAAGAGTCATATTTGCATAATAATTTTGATTATTTTGCTCTAAGCTTGATACAAATCCGTTATATGTACCTGTAGCTGAACTCTCTGTAGGTATTTGTGCTACTGAGCTTCCAGATGTGTTATCAATATTTCCACTTAGACTATATCCACTTTGGAAATTTTGTACATTCCAAGTTACTCCATTACAGTTTAGTGTAACAAAAAGTACTGGGCCAGGAACATGATTTATACAGTTATAAAAATTGAATGAATTAGACTCAGCTTCTAAGGTTTTACCTGAATAATTTAGAATCATATCTGCCTTATAATTTTGGTTACTCTGCTCTAGATTTGATACAAATCCGTTATATGTACCTGTAGCTGATGTCTGTGTAGGTATTTGTGCTACAACAGAATTGTTAGAAGAATTTTCAACAGTACCCTTTAGAGAATATCCACTTTCAAAGTTCCCAACCTTCCAATTTACACCAGAACAGCTTAAAGAAACACTAAGTGTAGGTGCCGGAATATGTTGTACACAGTTATAGAAATCAAATACATTGGATTCTGCAGACGCAGTTTGACCATTCCCTGTTGCTGACATCTTGGCTATATAGTTAACATTGTTATTTTCCAATGATGAAACAAATGATGAATATGTACCTGATGTATGATTATCTGTAGGTATACTTACAACTTCCTTACCATTTGAATCTAAAACTATATCTCCTGAAACAGTTCCATTTACATTAGTAGTATTCCAAGAAACACCTTTACAAGATAAACTTACATTTATTGTAGGTTTAGGTGGTGATATAGTGATAGTATATGTAGGAACTGCAGGAGAGTTTACTACGTTTACAGTATTTGAAGCACCAGAAACTGTCCATCCTTGAGGAAGACCAGTTAATGAATAATTTACAGGAGAAAATGCACAGTCAATTACCTGATAATATTCAATAGTAACTTGACTTGAACTTTGTACAGTCCTTTTTATGTTTCCACCTAAAGCTGCACAACCTGAATTATCTTGCCCTGCAGCACATGTAAAAGTTGTAGCTGTACCTGCTGAAGGTGAAGCAGACATTGCTGGAAATATCTGAAAAGTTGATGGTGCAGAATGATGTGTATCATAATATGAGACTATATCATTTGCATATATATAGTGTCCTTGATCAAATGAAGTTGATTGTAAAAATGGATCTTGATTTGATTGGTTATATCCTGAATTATATGGAATTCCATTATCCCAACCATTTGAACATACTCCTGTTTTTGTTGATAAATTTAAAGAATTAGGTAAAGTAACAGATGGAGATGTCGTCTTAACGATAACTGCAACTGTAGCAAAATAACTAGTGTTATTAAAGTTACATACAGGAGCTGCATGTAATTTTGCACTTGCACCTAAATTAAAAGGATTTGCTGCAATAAGAGCTAGAAATATTACATTCAAAGCTACAAATGTAGTAATTATAAGATGACTATACTTTAATTTAAACTTGCTTAACATACTTTTAAATTTAAAAACTAATTAAGTGCATTCTACCACAGACCCCATAGAAAAATCAATAGTCCTTTTGTCTTCATTATACTTAAATTATATATGAATTAATGTTAATATGTAAATAGATATATGATAGTAATAAATTTTGGCAATAAAAAATATTTAAATTCTGCTGAAAAATTTCTGTATAATATATCCAATAGAAATAAGACATATATTAATAAATTAGTAATAGCTCCTAATATATTAGATTTAAAAGATTTTAATAAAAAATTTAATTTCACATTTGCCCTAAATAACATGCACTATAAGCCATCACTCGAATTTCTAAAAATTTTAAAAGATTTAAATATAAAGTATTTGATAATAAATGATATTAATTTAGAATTAGGGTTTAATTCAAAATTTGATCTAATTTCTGCATGTAAAGAATTTAACATTCAAACAATTCTTTATACTTATGATAGCGAAGATTTTATGAGAATAAAATCATTAGATAGTGATTATATAGCTATAAAGTTAAAAGATCTTCAGGATATAGATAAATTTGGAATATACCCCCAGGATAAAGTTTTAATAGATTATCATGTACAAAGATTTTCAGATCTATCTAGACTTGAGAGTAAAGGAGTGGTAGGATTTGTTATAAGACCTTATATAAAAAACTTTAATTTAATAGAACGTTTTTATGCTGAAAAATTTCATTAAGAATAAAAAATTTGGATATTTTATTGATAATGAATGGAGAGAACCTAAATCTCAAGAGTACATAAAAGTATTTTCTCCAATTGATAATTCTCTTGTTGGAGAATTGCCATCTGTTTCAAAGGAAGAGATTGATGATGTAATAAAATCTTCAGAAATTGGGTTTAACTTTTGGAGAAAAAAAACAACAGATGATAAGGTAAAGGTGTTAAAAAAAGCAGCATCACTTATTCGAGGTAATGCAACAGATTTAACTAATCTAATAATAGAAGAGGTTGGGAAACCGTACAATGAATCATATGATGAAGTAATAAGAACTGCCGATCTAATAGATTTTTATGCTGAGGAAGGAAGACGAGTATTGGGAGAGGTTTTATATTCTGACTCTTTCCCAGGATTTTCAAAAACAAAAAAGGCAATAGCTGAGAGGGTTCCTATTGGAATAGTAGTTGCAATCCCACCATTTAATTATCCTTTAAATGAAGCTGTTCCTAAAATAGTAGGAGCTATAATTGCAGGAAACAGCGTTATATTAAAATCTCCATCACAAGGAGGTATAACATGCATGGTTATAGGAGAAATATTTAGGCTATCAGGCCTTTATAATGGAGTTTTAAATATAGTAGCAGGATCAAATGAGATAGCAGGAGATTATCTACTTTCTTCAGAAAAGATATCTGCAATAAATTTTACAGGAAGTACAAATACTGCAATTCATATACAACAGGTCTTAGCTTCTAGAAAAACTGTATATCCCACTATACTTTTAGGATTGAGTGGAAAAGATTCTGCAATTGTTCTCAAGGATGCTGATCTAGATAAAGCTGTAGAAGAAATAGCAAACGGAGCTTTTTCATATTCAGGGCAAAGATGTACAGCAATAAAAAAAGTTATAGTTGAAAATGATATAGCAGATAAATTTTGTGAAAAAATAACAAAAGTTGTAAAAGACTATTTTGTTATGGGAAATCCAAGAGATAAAAAAAATACCATTGGTCCAGTAATAAACGATAAAACAGTATCATTTTTTAATGAGCTTAAAAAAGATGCAATAGATAAGGGGGCTAAGATAATACTTTCAGGAGAGGACAATGGAAGATATCTTTATCCTGTTATACTTGATAATGTATCTAACAATATGAGAATTTCTTGGGAAGAACCATTTGCTCCAATACTTCCGATAGTCAGGGTAAATGATCTTTACGAAGCTTTAGATATTGCAAATAGCTCAGATTATGGACTCCAGTCTAGTATATTCACTGAGAATATAGAGAAAGCATTTATAGCAGCAGAATCACTAGATGTAGGCAATGTTCAAATTAATGGAAAAGATTCTAGAGGCCCAGACAATTTTCCATTTAATGGGGTCAAAAAATCAGGTATTGGGAATATACAGGGAGCAAAATATTTGATAGAATCAATGACTAGAATAAAAACAACAGTAATAAATTTCAAAGAAAATGATTGAAGATATTGAAATATCATCTGATAATTTTTTACAACAAATCCCTCTACTCCCAGGATGCTATATATTTAAAGACGAAGACAAGAAAATACTTTATGTTGGAAAATCCAAAAGCTTAAGAAAGAGAGTTGCTCAATATATGGGAGATCGAAAAGATCTTACATTAAAAACCCAAAGAATGGTTTATGCAGCAAAATATATATCAATAATTATTGTTGATACCGAAACTGAGGCTTTAATATTGGAAAACAATCTAATAAAAAAGTATAAGCCAAGATATAACATTTTAATGAAAGATGATAAGAGATATGCATGGATAAGAATAACAAACGATGAATTTCCAAAAATTGAAAGGGTAAGAGAAAAGAAAAATGATGGTTCAAAATATTTTGGCCCTTACCCTTCGGGAAAAACTATTATAAAACTTTTGAGTAATTTAAGAAAAACTTTCCCATACAGGACATGTAATTTAAAGATTTTTGAAAACCAAGAAGTTAAAAAATCCAGACTATGTATTTACTACCATATAAATTTATGTGATGGACCTTGTGATTCTCTAATATCAAAAGATAAATATATGGATAATATAAATAACATAATTAAATTTTTGAATGGGGATAAACAAAAGATTTTAGATAAACTTGAAAAAGAAATGCTCTTTTATAGTAAGAAAAAAGATTTTGAAAAAGCTGCCAACTTAAGAGATAGAATAAAGGAGATAAGATATGTTGCCCAAAACATAAAAGTTGATTTTGGAGATGATGAAGATATATTTATAAAAAATAAAAAAGAAGAAAATATAGAGTCAGCCAAAAAGCTTTTTTCAGTATTAGGTATAAAATATATAACTGGAAGAATTGAGTGTTACGATATATCCAATATACAGGGGAAATATCCTGTATCCTCAATGGTTGTCTTTAGAAAAGGAGACATGGATACTTCATATTACAGAAAATTCAAAATCAGATCTCAAGATACACCAAATGATCCACTTATGATTTATGAAACTATAAAAAGAAGAATTACACATAAAGAAGAGGATGAAAGTTTTTCAGAAAAACCTGATTTAATAATAATAGATGGAGGAAAATCTCAGCTAAATTCTGCACTAAAAGCACTGGAAGAAGAAAATATTAATATACCTATCATCGGACTTGCAAAAAAAAGAGAAGAAATATTTCTGCCAAATCAAAAAAATCCAATACTTTTAAATTTCCGTAATCCAGAACATTTACTAATAAGAAGAATTAGAGATGAAGCACACAGATTTGCTATAACATTCCATCGTAAACTAAGAAGTAAAGGTTTTATTAAAGATTGAAAATATATCTATATAAAGATATAAAAAAGATTAAAAGTGCTATAAGATGTATACTACTACACCATAAGCAAATATAATGAATTAGTCCAAATTCTATATAAAGAAGAGAAAATACTACAATAATAGATATAGCAGAGAGTGCTAATATGACATTTTTTAATTTATCTATAAAGGATAGTATAAAAATTAAGAGGAAATATATTATTCCAAATACAGGAAGTGGTATATAAAAAAAACTAGAGTAAGGACTTGTTAGTACATCTTGGCAATTTATCCTTCCAACATCTGGACAAGCAGCAATTCCTCCTGAAAAATGTATATATAAAAGATAAACACTTATGAGTATAGCTATAAATGATAGTACAGATATACTATATTTTAGTACAGACGCTTTTTGGATTTCCATTAGTTATTTTACAAATAGCCTGAATTACTCTTCCTGCAGATGAAAGCATTCCAACAGATAGCGAAGGAGCATTATTTGAATAAATTGAATCTACTATTCTATTCCACCTTAACCCTTTTAGAAGAGATGGTGAATATTGAGCTCCCACTATTAATCCTTTATTGCCTATATCTACAAAAGGTATTGACCCTGCTGAAGATTGTGATACATAAGGATATGAATCAAACTTTGAAAAAATAGAATTTTCATTGTTTGTAAGAGATTGCAATTTGCCATAAGTATTAGTCTCCGTTTCAACTGGAGTAAAATCTATATATTTTGAAGTGTATGTTGAGTTATAAAATGTAAATGTAGCTGTGTTTGAATAAACATCTGTAGCTGAAGATGTCATATAATGTAGGTTAGAAAATGTACCAAATTTAGATAAAGCTATCACTAATGCCCACCTTTCTGCAGCACAATATGGACAAAAGTCAGCACCGACATACAAAACTCTTGGAAGGTTATTTTTTACTAAAGGAGTTTGACCACTTATCGCTGTCACAGGTTTTGCAGAATTACTACTTGATAAAGCTTTATTTATACTAGAAATAGATACATTAGAGAGCTTATTAATTATATAATTTGAAACTTTCTTATTGTCAAATGATGCTATTTTGGATTTGGAGGTCGTTGTTGTAGAGCTATTTGCGAAGTATATTACTAAGACCATTATTATAATAATAGCTGCAACTATTCCTCCAAAAATAAAATTACCTCTATTTATTTCTTTCTTATTTTTATTCATAATAGAGATGTTATCATAAAAAAGAGAAAAATATAATGAGCAAAAAAAAGAACCCAAATGCTAAAAGGATTTTGATTATTGGTGGATCTGGATTTATAGGGAAAAATTCAATTATAAAATTTACTGAATATCATTTAGGGGACATGCTAAATATGGATAAACAAGAATCCGTATTGGGCATAAAAACTATCTATGTTGAATTAAAATATCCAATACTTTCAGAAATAAGGAGATTTAGCCCCGAATATATAATTTATCTTGCATCTTTAAATGAGTATGAATGTAAAGATTTAAAAGAAGCATACAAGGTTAATGTTGAGGGATTAGAAAAAGTATTAGAAGAGTTAATAGACTATGATGGATTAAAAAAATTTATATATGTGTCTGATTATAAATTATATCTACCCCCTATCCCTTTTAAAGAAGATAATAAAATACATACAAGCAACAATTATTTAAAAACAAAATATGCAGCAGAAAGAGTTTGCTTTAAATATATTAATCAATTTGGAATGCCTATAATCATATTCCGATCATCTCATATATATGGGCCTTATGATAAAAATCCAACAGATGATATAACCTCATTCATTGAGTCTGCATATAAATACAATAGTATACATGTATATAATAATAATGTTTATGATTATTTATATATTACAGACTTTATTAAGGCACTAATAATGTCATTTGATACTTTATATACTGGGATATTAAATATAGGAACTGGCCAATGCTATGAATCAGTAAGTATCGCTAAATATATATCAGCAAAATTACAAGTAAAATATGTAGTTGATAATAACACTGTTTACAATGTTTATCTTAATGATATTAGTTTGGCAAAAGATGTTTTAGGAGTTTCCTCATTTACAAACATAAATTTGGGAATAGACCATTTAATTGAGTATTATAAATATTTAAAGAAGTGATATAAATTTGTTTAGCCCACCTTGAAAGCTCCCTGTAGACATAAAGATAATAACATCAAATTTATCTTTTTCTTTCAAAAGGTAGTCTACAAGATTATAATTTTTTACATAAGTACACTCATCTACATCTTTTTTTACAATATTTACAATATCCTCACTATCAGATAATTCTTTATTTTTTGTTTTATATAAACTATGTATATCTGTTATTATTACCTTATCCATACCTTTAAAGATATTTTTATACCATGATATAGTTTTTTTATCTTTTGCACTCATTGATCTGGGTTCAAATACAGCTAATATTTTCTTATCTTTATAGTATGATCTTACAGAAGAAACGGTTGCTTTAATTTTATATGCAGAATGAGCGAAATCATCAATAACAATAAGGGAGCTTGATTCATATCTTATCTCAAGCCTTCTTTTTGGTCCTCTAAATTTTAATATTGACTCTTTAATGCTTTCATAATCTAGTCCCAAGTACAGAGAAAGAGAAATACCTGCAAGGAGGTTTGATATATTATGATCTCCAATAAGAGATGTTTGAAATTTATATTTATTATTAACTGTGAAATTAATATTTTCCAAATTATACTCTACGCTTGATATATGAAAATCTGCAGATTTATCATTTATAGAATAAAAGAGATATTTACAATCTAGTGAATCTTTAATTTTATCAAGGCTTTTGTCATCCTTATTTAAAATTACAACTCCATTTTTAGGTATCTTTTTTATTAACTTTTCAAAGGCTTCTATATACATCTTTTCTTCTGGAAAAAGATCAATATGATCCCAAAGAAGAGAAGTTAATATTAAATATTTAGGTTCATAGTATAAAAACTTTGAATTTTTATCTACTCCAGATGCGTTATACTCGTCTCCTTCAACTATAGAATATTTAGAATCAGTTATTTTAACCGATTCTTTCATATCTCTAGAAACTCCTCCAAACATATAACTAGGATCCTTATGAGCGTTGTAAAAAATATATGCAAGAAGAGAAGTAATAGTAGTTTTGCCATATTCACCTGCAACCACTATTGATTCTTCTTTTATAAGGTATTTTTTGAGTATTTCAGGATATGAGTATATTTTTAATCCTAATTTCAATGCTTCTTTGTATTCAATATTACTTGCAGGAACTGCATTACCAAGGACTACAAAATCTAGTGATTTATCTATATGTTCTCTCTTATATCCTAATTCAATATCTATATTATTCTCTTCTAAATAAGTAGATACTGGAGGGAAAAAACCTTTATCAGAACCACAAACATCAAACCCGAGTCTTTTCATTTCAACTGCTATTGGGGCCATTGCTGTCCCACAAATTGCTATAAAGTGTATTTTACTTTTTACCATGTCTTTTTTTTATCTTTTTTAAAACATATTCTTTGTCTGACCATGGAATTTCATGCCCCTTAATTGCCAATGATTTTTCATGCCCCTTTCCCAGTAGGGCGATAATATCATTCTTATTAGCTAATTCTAAAGCAAAATCAATTGCTTTAGATCTATCGTCTATTCTAAAAAGATTTTTATCTTTAATAAATCTTAATATATCAATATCTTTTATAATATCACTGTAAATTTCTCTCATATCATCAAACCTAGGATCATCAGATGTTATTATTATAACGTCTGAAAATATAGATGCATTCTTTCCCATAAGAGGTCTTTTAAATTTATCTCTTTCTCCTGGAGCACCAAAAATTGTAATTATTCTTGATTTATTACTCTTTTTTAAATTCTTAAGTGTATCTAATACGTTATATATTGAATTAGGTGTATGTGCGAAATCTACAACAATAAGAGGATTCCTAGATACAATATCAAACCTACCATTGATATATGGTGGATTCTTCAATGTTTTTTGTATACTTTTTTGAGATATTTCAAATTTTAGAGCCACAAATATACATGCAATTGAATTTTGGATGTTATATTCTCCTAATAGTGAAGTTTTAAAAGCGTAATCTTTATTAAATACTCTTACATCAAATGAATCTTCTGTAACATTATATGCTTTTATATCTGCATTTTTTGAATATACGGAATATTTGAAATATTTGATATTATTACTGTTAAATTTATTGGAAAGGTATTTGAATGATTTTTTATCATCCATATTAATTAGTGCAAATCCATCTTTGGTAAGATATTTAGTAAGCTTTGATTTTGCATTTGCATAATTTTCCCAACTTTTATGGTAATCAAGATGGTCTGTAGTAATATTTGTATATACAGCTGCTGCAAATTTTATACCTGCTACTCTGTACTGATCTATTCCTTGGGAAGTCGCTTCTACTATTATGTAGTCATAATCTCTAAATTGAGATATGTATTTATGTAATTCATATGCAGAAGGAGTTGTTGTATGGAGTCCTGTATCAATAAATCCATCTTTATAAGTGACACCGACTGTAGTTAAACAAGCAACTTTCAATCCTTCATTAGCAAACATATCATATATTAGAGTTGTGACTGTAGTCTTTCCATCTGTACCAGTAATCCCTATTATTTTCGCCTTACTTCTTACAAAAATGAATGGAAGTATAGAGATATATGATTTTAAAAAATGATAAATTCTTTTCATTTTACAAATTTCTCAAATACTTTCTGAAAATTTCTATTAGGTAATGTAAATTTCTGAATACTCGAGACACAATTATGGAAATTTATACCATATGTGATACACATTAATACTGCCGATGCTATAACCTTAGGATCTAGATCTTTAAAAGTATTTTGAATCTCCATATTGTTTTCTTCATAAGTAAGCTCAATTTTTTTATGATCATAAGAAAGAACAAGATTATTACTACTCTTTTTCCCAAATGTTAAGATTTCCTTACTAAAATCAAACGTTAATAGTTTTTTTGAATTTGAATCTCCATCTAAAATTATTTTTGCTCCTTCTTTAGAATCTTTCATTATCTGATCTTCATAGATTAATGACTTTTTAGTAATATCATAAATTAAAAATATATCAGATCTTAAAAATCCTGAGAAATATTTTACTACTCCTGCATTAAAAGTACTTAAATTTACTACAAAAACAGAATCTTTATATTTCTTTGAAAACATTGCAATAAATGGAAAAGATATAACAACCCATAAAAATTTAAAAAATTGAAACATCTCTTCTCTAGTTAAAATGAAGAAAGGAACATCTAAATCTTTTTCAAAATCAATATAATTTCTATATGCATTTACCCCATTATCTTTTAATATGAAATATATTGCTTCTACTAAAATATCCTGACTATAATTACCAAAAACAGATAGTATCTTTATGTTATTTTTTCTTATATATATATTGGTAAAATTACTTAATATTTTTTTTACTATTCTTCTAAAAAAATTTTTCATACTTTAAATTTTATATCTTTTAATTTTTGCCCCAAGATTGGAAAGTAAAACTTCTATCTTAGGGTAAGCTCTATCTATGTGTTCAACTCCAAGAAGAGAGCTTTTTCCTTGTGCAGAGATCATAGCAGAAAGATAACTTACTGCTGACCTTATATCTTTACCTATTAAAGAAGCTCCTTTTAATTTGGACACACCTTTCACAAGAATTCTGTGAGTATCTAAAAATATGAACTTACCTCCCATTTTAACTAAATCTTCAGCGAAATCAATCCTACCCTCATACATCTTTTCAAAAAATATTATATCCCCTTTTACTTGAGTAGCCAATGTTATGGCTTGAGGAAGAAGGTCAGTAGGAAAAGCAGGATATGGCTGGGTATATATCCCCATATTATTAAATCCTAACTCCTTCCTATAGTACATATCCTGAATTTCAGATACCTCTATACTATCATTATACACTTTATATTGTATATTAAATATATCGAAAACATATAAAATCGATTTCATATCTTCAACTTTTACATTTTTCACTCTAATTTTACCTTTAGACATAAGCCCAAAGATAAGGTAAGTTGCAGCTTCAATGGTATCTGATAGAACTGTATGAGTCACTGGGGAAAGATTATTTTTTCCTTTTATTTTTAATATATTAGTGCCTATTCCTTCAATTTCTGCACCCATTTTAACAAGCATATTGCATAGATCTCTTACATGTGGTTCACACGCAGCGTTTTCTATGAAACTTTCTCCTTCTATTGTAGAACATAGCATAGCAAGATTTTCTGTAGCGGTAACAGATGATTCATATAAGAAAATATAATTGTTTTTTAAATTTCCAGAAACGTTGAAGTGTTCATTAATATACTCTACATTAAGTCCCAATTTTTTGAATCCAGAGAAGTGAGGAGAAAGCTCTCTTCCTCCTATTCTATCACCTCCTGGAAATACAAATGGAGTATTATGAAATCTAAAAATAAATGGAGCCAACAAAAGTATAGACCCTCTAAGTTTAGTAATCTTTTCAAATATTACTCTCTCATCCTTTTTTTTAAATTCCAAATTTTTATTATTAATTTGGATTTGAGATGGAGTAATATATTTTATTTGAGATCCTAATAATTTTAATATACTCAAAATATCCCTTACATCGGATATTCTAGGAACATCATTAATTATACAAGTCTCATCAGTTAAAAGTGTTGCACATATTACAGGAATAACTGAATTTTTTCCACCTAAAAGAGATACTTCACCAGATATGGGAAATCCTCCTTCTACATCAAATTTATGCATATAGGAAAAATTATCTCAAAAATATAACTCATTAGCAAGTTATACCTTATATCTATTAGAATTGTATTAAATTTAAGAGGATATTCCAAAGTATGGAAATAATTTAGAAGCAATTTGACCCCATTCTACACAAGCTGTTGTTGCAGCATAATACTGATTTAGAAGTGGCTTTTGAGGAGAATTCATCATTGTTAACATTATAAACTTTGGATCATTTGCAGGAGCATATGCCACATAAGTCATAACATAGTTATGTGTACTATATTGACCCGGATGCTTTAATGAGGGCATTTGAGCTGAACCTGTTTTTCCAGCAATAATTGGCATATATGCTCCAACTCCTTCTTGGTGTAGTGCCCAATTTGGCTCTCCTCCAGTTGTGTATATAAGCATCTTATTTATTTCACTTGCCACTGTAGATGATATTGGCTGATAAAGAACTTTAGGGGTATAATTTTCTGTTTGACCTGATGCAGTTGTAAGGCTTTGAACTACATAGGGTTGCATTATCTTCCCCCCATTGGCAATTGCATCATATGCATCAATTATCTGAAGTGGTGATACTGTTACAAACTGGCCAAATGAGTCTGTAGCAAGATCTGTTTCATTCCAACTAGTATAATTCGGAACAGTACCAGTTTCCTCCCCTTGAAGTGTTATACCTGTTAATGAACCAAATCCAAATTTTTTTGAAAAATCATACATAGTTTGAGCGGAAAGATATTTTGTTGCAACAATACTTGCACCAACATTTGATGATTGAAATAATATTTGTGCCCAATTCATAACTCCATCTGGGAGTTTATTCCAATTATATATTTTTTTGCCCCCCACATTAAAAACCCCAGTAGCATCATCCACTGTTGTTGAAGGAGTCATTTTTCCTGTTTGAAGTGCAGCAGAAACAGTAATAAGTTTACCTACTGAACCTGGCTCATAAATAAAAGAGGTAGCATTATTTTGAAAGTTTGCATATTTATATTTCCAATATTGATTAGGATTAAATGAAGGATAACTTGACATAGCTAATATTGCCCCTGTTTTAGGATCCATTACTATAGCAGCTCCAGATGTTGCATCTTCTTTTTTAGACCAATAATCTATACTAGAAGTAACAATATTTTGAATTGCAGGATTAATAGTTAATTTAATTGTATCACCATTAACTGGAGGAACAAATTTATAATTTTGAGAAAGGAGAGGTATACCTAAAGCACTCTCTATACCTTGAGTATAACCATTCTTTCCTAATAATGCCCCGTTAAAATAACCTTCTATCCCATAGAATCCACTTATCTGACCTTGATAATCTCTACCTAAGAAACCTAGTACATGAGCAAACAAAGAACCATTGGGGTAATACCTCTGCTCATGCATCTCAAATGTCAAGTAAGGTAGGGAAGAAAGACTATTTTTTTGAGATTTGGTTATATCACTTGCAACTTTTACCCATATAAGTTTTGTTTTAAATAAAGACCTTAGGTAAGATTTACTCACTCCTAATACAGAATTCAGTTTATCTACAAATTGTGATTTATTTACAACATCGTTTAACGAAACATAAACATCATATACTGGTGTATTATCGGCAAGGATACTTCCATCAGAGCTCTCTATTATTCCTCTTAATGATGGCATTGTATTCGTAAAGCTGTTTTCTGCTGCAGCTTCAGTAGTGTATTTTGAATTATTTAAGATTTGGACACTGAAAAGTCTAAAAATGAGTACTAGAAAAGCAAAAAAAATTACTAAAATAACGACTAATATTTTCCTCTTAAATATAGATTCATTCATTTTTTACTATTAATATTAAAACTATATGCATTAGATGGCAAATAGTTAACATTCCCTATATTTCTATATCCTTGCTTTAAGACACTATTTTTAACATTTATAATTGATTGCGTAGAAGATATTTCACTTTGTAAATCTTGATTTTTTATATTGATACTATTGTACTGATTCACAAGAGACTCAACTTTATAGTTATATGAATCTATATTATTCATAAGATAAAGTTGCCCAGCTACTAATATAAACAACATGAATATTAGTAGGACTAAAATTTTATTTGATTTTTTAATATTATTTCTTTTCATATACTCTCATTTTTGAAGATCTCGCTCTTCTATTTTTTTCTATTTCACCTTGATCAGGTAAAATAGGTTTTTTATATAAAGATAAAAACTTATCACTATTTGAAAGAAAGTATTGTTTTACAATTCTGTCTTCTCCTGAATGAAAAGTTATAAATATAACTCTACCACCAATATCTAGGATATCAGGCAACTGGAGCAGAGAATCCTTCAAAACGCCCAACTCATTGTTGACCTTGATCCTTAATGCCTGAAATATCCTAGATACATGGTGATAGAGATGAGCTTGCCCTTTTACACTTTTTCTAATAATTTCAACTAACTCTGAGGACTTTTCTATCTTTTTTATTTTCCTACTTAAAACTATATTCCTAGCAATACTTTTTGAAAAAGGATCTTCAGAATAATTTTTAAATAATTCATAAAGTTCTTTTTCATATAATCCATTTAAGAGATCTCGGGCAGTAACTTTCAAATTTTTATCCATTCTCATATCTAAAGGAGAATCTTTTATATAGCTAAACCCTTTTGAAGAATTATCTATTTGAAAGGATGAGACCCCTAAATCATAAACAATACCGGTAACATAATTTATATTTAAATCTTTTAACACCTCTTTAAGCTCTGAAAAATTTTTATTGTATAAATATACATTTATATTTTTTAACTTACACTTACCATTTACCACTTTAACTTTATATCTTTTATAGATTTCTTTTTCGAAATTATCTATAGCATCAATATCAACATCAAGACATATAACAGATCCTTTTTCCAAACTATCAATAATTTCAAAACTTACACCGCCACCTCCCAATGTTGCATCTACATATACACCTAAATTTTTTAAAGCAAGCTCACCTATTATATTTTGTAAAAGAACACTTTCATGATACATCTAACTTTGACAACTCATCCGCAATACTAGAACCCGAATCCCTTAGATATTTTTCCCTTTCTTTCCATCTAGATGTATCCCAAACCTCTATCCAGTTCACTAATCCTAAGAAAGATACATCAGAATTTAGCCCTGCATGTTCTGCCAAGGTTGGATTTATAACAAACCTACCCTGATCATCCAACAAAACTTCAACAGCAGAACCAAGAATAAATCTTGATGTATCTCTAACATTTGTCATTGTAAAAGGACGAGAAACTATACCTTTTATCATTTCCTCCCATTTATCGAAAGGTACTACTATCAAACACTCTTCATAACCTTTTGTAATAATTATTTTCTCTCCTATTTCTGATCTAAACTTTTTTGGCATAGATACTCTATTTTTATCCTGTAGTTTTGATGTATATTCACCTATTAACATAAATTTCAATAACTAAATTAACCACCTTTCACCACTATTCACCACTCATTGCTCCCAATATAATATTTTATAAAATATTAGTCAATACTGTCCCTTATATATCTTATAGAAACAACGAAAAAGTGGATATAAAAAAAATAAAATATATAAACATTGATATTTATACTCAATAGATATAAACTTAAAAAATAATATTATAGATTATAATTATGAACGGAAATAATGAATCAACATCCTTTGACCCTAGAATGGTCACAACATCTATATCATTAGATGGATTTATGGTAACTCAAAATTTGGGTATTGTTAAAGGTATAATTGTAAGGTCCAGAAGTATTGTTGGAAATATCGGAGCTAGTATACAATCAATATTTGGAGGAAATATATCCATATATACAGCTATGTGTGAGAAGGCAAGAGATGACACATATAATCTTATGTGCAATCATGCACAATCATTAGGTGCAAATGCAATAATATCAGTAAGATATGATACCAATGAGATTGCTCCCGGTCTATCAGAAGTTCTTTGCTATGGAACAGCAGTAATAGTCCAGAAGACAGCATAAATGATAGTAGTAGATGTTGAAACAACCGGTATAAATCCTAAAAAAAATTCAATAGTAAGTATAGGTGCAATTAATTTTGATTCACCTAAAAATCAATTTTATACCGAATGCAAAATATTTGAAGGCGCTGAAATATCAGAAATTTCTTTAAAAGTTAATGGATTTTTAAAAAGTGATATAGATTCTGACAACGATACTAAAAAACCCTTAAGAGAATCTATAAATGAATTTTCATCTTGGGTACATGAGCAAAAGACAGAAAAAATAATAGCGGGGCAAAATCCAGCATTTGATAGAGATTTTTTAATGCATTCATTTGAAAAATATCAAATGAATTTTCCTTTTACATTCAGAACCATTGATTTAAATTCCTTATGTGCATTATATGTTCTAAAAAATAAAATAGATGTAAAAATTGACAAATTAAATACAAATACCATATATGAAATTTTAGGTATGCCTTCAGAACCTAATCCCCATAATGCACTGACAGGAGCATTAATGGAGGCAGAAGCATTTTCAAGATTAATCTATGGAAAAAATATGTTTAATACTTTCAAAGACTATCCTTTACCAAAATCACTCGTATCTTAGCGCATCCACAGGATTTAAGTTTGAAGCCTTAGATGATGGATATATACCAGATAAAACACTTATTACAATTCCAAACAAGAATACTAACAAATAAAAGTATAAAGGCGATGAGAATAAAATAACTGAGGCTCCTCCTGAAGCTTTTATAAAGTATGCAATTATTACATTCAAAATACTTATAAATATAATTCCGAATATAAGACCTATTAACCCTCCTATAATCCCAATAACTATTGTCTCAAATATAAACAGATTTCTAACATCCTTTTTTCTAGCCCCAATTGCTTTAAGTATTCCAATTTCTCGAGTTCTTTCAAGTATTTCCATAAGCATTATTACAAGAATCATTATTGCAGAAACTACTAAAGATATTCCCCCTACAATTGCCAATACACTGTCTATAATCAAAAATGGAGTATTTAAAGAAGATATTATGCTAGCAAGGGTTTCTACTCCATAACCTAAAGATGAAATTTTTGAAGCTATACTGTTTACATTTGATGTATTATCAGACAAAACATCAATACCAGAAAATTTAACATTATTAGTTCCTTCTAAACTACCCAGAAAAGATATTGATTGCTTATATGGGATAAATGATTGGTGTTGAGTAGTAATACCTATTACTTTTACTTTAAACTTTCCTGGTTTTTTAAAAAGTCCATTTGGATCAAATATAGAAACTCCTCCACCGATAGATATACTTATATACTTTCCTAAAAGACTTTTAGCGTTCTTTGTAAATTCCTTAGCATTTGCTAATGATAAAATAATGCCTGAATTGGAATTTATGTTTCCATATTTCATGGAATTTTTAATATTACTTTCTATATATTTTTGAGGGGAAAGATTTGTAATATAAACATTTGTAGTCTTCCCTTCAAAAACTGCAGATGCAAAAAATGTACTTTCTCCCCATGCAGCTTTAACATTTTGAATTTTTTTAAATTTATCAATTGTACTATTATTTAAAATTTTACTCTTTGAACTATTAGATGCTTTCGGAGAAAATGAAAACCCACTACTGTTCTTATTTGGAGAGACTGAAATAATATTAGCTGATATTATTGTTGAAAGTCCTTTAGATAAATTCTGTTTCAAACCAAACCCAAAAGATAAAAGTATAATAAGCATTGCAATACCAATAGCAATACCTAAAGATGTCATCAAATTCCTAAACTTATTTTGGAATATATTATTCATTGCTATTTTAAAAAGCTCTACATAATTTATATTATTAATCTTTCTCTCTTTTTTATCTAAGCTAATCTCTTCTTTAGTATCTTTTAATTTATCCTCAACCTTAATAATTTTCCCATCAAGGAAATGAATAATAAAGTTCGAATCTTTAACTAAATCTTCATTATGAGTTACCATTAAAACACTCTTCCCTTCAGAAACAAGAAGATTTAGTATTTTCATAACTTCTTCTCCATTTTTTGAGTCTAGATTCCCAGTAGGCTCATCTGCCAATATTATATCTGGATCATTAATAAGTGCCCTTGCTATTGCCACCCTTTGTTTTTCACCTCCAGATAGAGTAGATACCCTTGCATCCTTTTTTTGAGAAATATTAAATTTTTTTAAAAGATCTAATGCTTTTTTTTGAGAATCTTTTCTACTTAAACCCGCAAAAAGCCCAGGAATCATTATATTTTCCAAAACGCTCAAAGATTCAATAAGATGAAATGATTGGAATATAAAACCAATTTTATCTCTCCTGTAGTATGAGAGATCATTCATTCCAAGATTTGTTATATTAACTCCATCAATAAGTATCTCCCCTTCATCAGGCCGATCCATACCACCTATAAGATGCATAAATGTACTTTTACCTGAACCTGATTGGCCTAAAACCCCTACTAATTGATTCTCGGGTATATCTATTGATACGTTAGATACTGCCGAAAAATAAGAGTTATCTCCTAATTTATATTTTTTTGATATACCTTTAACTTTAATCATACTGATCTACTATTATCATAACTTTTAATCCCGAGGTAAGAAAAAATTAAACAAAATAAACCAACAAAAATAGTATCTATAATAATTGAAACAAAAAAAAGAATTATATACTCTTGCTTAGATATATGAACAGATGATGATAATTTATAAGATCCATACCCTTTCGTTGCTATGAAATTTATTATTTCTGTTGATAGAAACGTTAGTGTAGAGACTATAAAAGAAAATGAATATATTTTTTTTAACTCATAACCTCTTTCTTTCAAAAATTTTGAAACATTATAAAAAAAGTAAAACGCAAATAATATCGCTATTGTTGAGATAATTACAAGGTATGCTTCTTGAAATTTCAGTAAAATTAGAATTATATCTAATATGATAAAGACACCAAAGTAAATGAACGCTAATTTTTTCCTAGAGAAATTTTTGAAAACTTCCATTCAGTTTATATAACCTTCAGATATTGTAACCTAATAACTGTACTTATTCAAATTATTATTTTATTATCAAAATTATTATATGTATACTAACATTTTAAATTTAATATATTTAAATATTCTTTTTATAATATTACTTTTAGTATCAGAATTTGTATATAAAAAAATAGCAAATCAGAATGATAGGGTAAAAGAATATTTGAGAAAATCAGTACATATTATAACTAGCCTTCTATTTATCTATGCTACATTTACCCTTAACCAAACATTTTTCATAATATTAGTAGCAGAATCGCTAATCTCTGTCATAGCATCAAAATATATAAATGTATTTCACTCTCTTAATAAAACACGAGATAAAAAAAGTAATTTAGGTGGAGAATTATATGCAATAGCTTTAATTATAGTAGCAATAATTTTTTATAATAATTTAATATTAATAAGAGAAGCTCTTCTAGTAGTTGGACTATCTGATAGTATTGCTGCTGTTATAGGCATGAATATTCCATTGATAAGTTATAAAATTCTTAAAGATAATAAATCTATTATTGGATCTTTTACATTCTTTGTTATAACTTTTTTAATTTTTATATTCTTTAAAAATGGCTTTATGATATCAATAATATCTTCTCTTTCTTTAGCTATAATAGAGTCGATATCTTCATATGGATCAGATAATTTAACCCTTATACTTATTACCCCACTCCTATTAACATTGAATTTATATGATAATATTCTTGTACTTATAGCACTTGCTATAATATTTTTATCCTTATTCCCATTTAAAGAATATCACATTAAGAATAAATAGAATTATTATCCAAGCAATCATACCTTCAATTTGGTTATGCAGCGTTAGAAGAGAATATCCATGCTCATAAACTCCTCTCAAAGAATTTGCAAGATATGTAAGTGGAAAGAATTTAACAATATCTTGTAGCCATGAAGGAAAACTATTAACTGCAAAAAATACACCTGATAAGAATAACATTGGAAGAGTTATAAGATTTGCTAGAGGAAAAACAGTTTCTGTTTTGTTAGAAATTGTAGATATTAGTAATGCCAATGTAACAAACATTAAGGATCCTAGTATTACTACAATTGCAAGATTTATAAACCCTAATATTCCACCCAATGGTACTACATGTATAAATACAGATGCTATTACTATAAGAATTGCTACTTGAATTAAAGCAAAAATTAATCTTGTTAATGTTAGTGCAGCAATAAAATCAGATTTTGAAAGTGGAGTTACAGCTAATCTTCTTAATATTCCTAACTCCTTATAATTTACAATAATATTTATAACTGCAAAAATAACACCTTGCATTAATGATAGAGACAATATTCCTGGAACAAGAAAATCAAGATAGTTATAACTTTTTCCATTACTACTTACTAATTCAGTCTTAAATTTGAAAGGAGAGAACTCAGTATTGAGACTATTTGATTTTAAAAGATTATATTTAAAATTGGTAACAAATAAATCTGTCTCTAAAATATCTGAAGAAGTTTTATCAATATAGAATGAAACATTATAATTATTCAAGAAAGAGTAGTGCAAAAGCTTTACGTTTGGAGTTAACCCTGATGTTGACTTTGATGCAGGTATCATAGTCCCCCCAGGGTTTATACTTACTGGTTTTGAATCTGGAGAAACAATAGGCCCTTGAGGATAAAGTCTTTTTGTTGAATTAGAAGTACTTACATCTATTAATAAATCATTATTACCATTTTTAACATTTTTTAAAGCTTTAGAAAAATTACTTACTACTTTCACTGTACCGAAATTTTTCGAGTTCTTAATTATATTTTGTGCAAAACTTTTTGCCTGCTTTGAATAAATAAGTTCTATACTAATCTTAGGGGTAGAATTTGAATTATAAAGGCTAAATGCCAACATTATAGCTATAGGAAATATAAAAGAAGATATTATTGCAAATCTATTCCTAAAGGTCATCTTCAAACTTGCAATTGTAAATTTTATAATTCTGTTTATCATAATATTATTCTCTTAAATTTTTTCCTGTTAAGTCAATAAATACATCCTCTAGATTTGCTCTTTCATCTGCTATTACCTTTTTCTTAAAACCTTTTTTAATAAGTTCGTTTATTAAATTCTTAGGAGTATCCATTCTTAGTATTTTTCCATTATCCATTATTGCTACTCTATCAGCTAAAGTTTCTGCTTCATCCATAAAATGGGTTGTCAAAATTATAGTTTTCCCTTTATCCTTTAAAGAAGAGACTATATCCCAAATATGTCTTCTTGACTGTGGATCTAAACCTGTTGTTGGTTCATCTAAAAATAAGACTTTCGGATTATTTATTAAAGCAAGGGCGATTGTAAATCTTTGCTTTTGTCCTCCAGACATTTTTTTATAATATACATTTGCCTTATCATGCAATTCTACTTCTTCAAGAAATTCCATTGCATTTATTTTAAGACTAAAGAAGCTTGCAAATAAATTTAAAATCTCCTTAAGGCTTAAACTATCGAAAAAATTATTACTCTGGAGAGATACTCCTATTATTGACTGCAACTGATGATTATTTTGGGATACCTTAACACCATCTATATATGCCTCACCTTCATCTATTTTCGTAATACCTTCAATCATCTCGACTGTAGTAGTTTTCCCTGCACCATTTGGGCCAAGCAGTCCAAATATCTCACCCTTATCAACTGAAAATGAAACTCCATTAACTGCAACTAAATCTCCATAACGCTTTTTTATATCTTTAACTTCTATGATAGCCACAAAAATATTCTACACATGAGATACCTCATTGTCAATTAAAAGAACACATACTATTTCTCCCTTAACATTTGTAATTTTTGAATAAAAATTGTAAATATCTTTTATATTTCCTCTCTTTATGTCTTCATGCATTTTAGAAATTTCCCTACATACACAGATATAAGATTCAGGGAAATTATCATTTAAGATTTTTAAAGTTTTTACTATTCTTTTTGGAGATTCAAAAAATATGGTACTAGTACCTCTGAATTTTGAAATATCAGATATAATTTTAGATTGTTTTTTTTGTAAAAATCCTATAAATACAAAATTGTGAACTGGAAATGAAGAATATATTAATGAAGGAAGTATACTTGATGCCCCTGGTAAAACTTCCATTTTCAAATCTTGTTTGTTTATCTCTGATATTAATTTATAACCTGGGTCTGAGATTACTGGGTATCCTGCATCAGATACAATGCCTACAATTTTATTTTGTTTTATCTGTTCAATAATTTGAGGAATTAATTTTTTTTCATTCTGATCGACATACTTTTGTAGATTGACTCCTTCAATTCCAAGTTTAGTGAGCATATTACTTGTATGCCTTGGATCCTCACAATAAAGTACATCTAAACTTTTTATTACTTTGATTGTACGAAAAGTTATATCATCAAGATTTCCAATTGGAGTTGGTATTACATAAAACATTTATTTAAAATCTTTTTTAAATCTTTAATCTTGTGTCTTGTCTGTTTCATTGTATCCCTATCTCTTATTGTGACAGTATCATCATTAAGACTGAGGCTATCAACTGTTATACACTTACACGTTCCAATTTCATCTTGTCTTCTATACCTTTTTCCAATAGATCCTCCATCATCATAAACACATCTGAAATCTAATTTAAGCTCTTTATAAATTTTATATGCAATATCATCAATCTTATCTTTTTTCATTAGAGGAAATATTGCAACCTGATATGGGGATACTTTGTGAGATAATTTCAAAAATATTCTCTCTTCTCCTGCGACCTCATCTTTTGAATATGAGTCACAAAGAAGTGCCAAGAAAAGTCTATCTAAACCAAAAGATGGCTCTATAACAAAAGGTATATATCTATCTTTTGTGTTTTCATCTAGAATTGATAATTCTTTCCCTGAAAATTCTGAGTGTCTTTTTAAATCATAATCTCCTCTATTAGCAAGTCCAGAAAGTTCTTTAAAACCAAAAGGAAAATTAAAGTATACATCTACGGTCCTTTTTGAATAATGAGCTCTTTCATTTTCATCTATTTCAACATACTTTAAATTCTCATCTTTAATTCCAATATATTGATACCACTTTTTAATATAACTTAGCCAATCTTCAAAAAATTCCATATCTTTTCCCTCTCTTACGAAGTATTCAAGCTCCATTATCTCTGGTTCTAATATCCTAAATATAAAATTACCTGCAGTTATTTCATTCCTAAAAGATTTTCCAATCTGGGCAACACCAAAAGGAATTTTTACTCTATTACTTTTGATTATATTATCAAAATTTATGAATATCCCTTGAGCTGTTTCTGGTCTTAAAAATAAATTTTGAGAATTATCTTCATTTTCTATTGGGCCAATTTTAGTCTGAAACATTAAGTTATAATATCTAACTTCAGTTAACTCTCCACCACAATTAGGACACTTTATTTTATTATCTTTCAAAAGTTTGGTCATATCTTTTGTAGATAGACCTTCAACCTTTATTTTGAGAATCTCTTCCAATAGATGATCTGCCCTAAATCTTTTTTTACAAGATAAACAATCTGTCATAGGATCTGTAAAATTTTCTAGATGCCCAGATGCCTTCCAAACCATAGGATTTAGGAGTATTGCACTATCTATTAAAAGCATATCTTCTCTAAGATTAACAAAGAATTTTATCCATTCATTCTTTATGTTGTTCTTCATAAGAGTTCCAATAGGCCCATAATCCCATGTATTTGCAAGTCCTCCATATATTTCTGATGAAGGATATACAAACCCTCTTCTTTTAGACAAAGACACTATTTCATCCATAATACAATTGTACTTTATTTATAGAAAATAAAGCAAATAATATTTATATGATAATTAATTTTGGCTATACTTGACATAATATTTTTATATGTTAATATATGTAGGTTACCTAATTATTTGCAAACCTAAATATTTTTATGATAGAGAAAATTGTCAATTATTCAATTAAAAATAAATCTTTAATATTTATAATATTAATATTTTTAATATTATTTGGAACTTACTCATACATTGTTGCTGACAGAGAAGTTTTTCCAAATGTAGATTTAAGTACAGTTATAATTCAATCAGAAGATCCAAATACTAATGCAAAAACAATATATACTTCGTTAACTGAACCTATATATAACGCTATAAAATCAATAAATGGAATAAAAACTGTTCAAGAAAATGCAGACAATAACTATACTACACTTGTTGTAACAACTCATTACGGAGTAAGCTTAAGTAAAATTGAACAATCCATAAATCAAAATTTGACCTCTATAAAATTGCCTCAAGGGGCTACTACACCGACAGTATCTGAATTTAGTTTTTCAAATTTACCTATACTTCAAATATCAATATCTGGGAAAGGAAAAAATGCTTTTGTTAAAAATACTCTTTCAAAAGATGTAAGTGATATAAATGGAGTTCAATCAATATCTTACTATGGAGATAAGGCCAATGAATTAAAAATATATATAAATTTTCAAAACCTTCAAAAGTATAATATTTCATATAAAACATTATTAGGAATAATAAGCTCATTAGATATTAATAATTCTATTGGTAATATTCCAAATGGGAAAGATACCACAGAACCTTTAGTTGTATATTCAAACATAAATAGTATTAATGATCTTTTAAATACACCCATAGGTTTTTCAAATGGATCAAAAGTATATTTAAAAAATGTAGCTACAGCTCAAATTCAAGATTCATACCAAAATCAAATAGTAAAAACAAATAATAAAAGTGCAATACTTTTTAATGTCTACGGGCAAAATAATGTAAATACAATACAGGTAATACAGTCAGTATTATCAAAGCTAAATTCCACAAAACCTAAATCTATTAATTATCAAATATTACAAAATGATACATCTACAATAAACTCTACTATAAATAGTATTTTAAGAGAAACTTTATTGGGAATAGTATTAGCAGTATTGATAATATATATATTTTTAAAAAGTCCTGATACTACACTTATAGCATCACTATCAATTCCAATATCATTTTTATTTACACTTGTACTTATGAATGTACAAAATATCACATTCAACATCATGTCTCTTTCTGGTTTATCAGTTGCATTAGGAAGAATAGTAGATGATAGTATCGTTGTAATTGAAAATATTTTTAGACATCTTTCAGAGAAGAAAGAGAAAAAGGATGTTTCATTAATAGTTAATTCCGTTAAAGAGGTAGGTGGAGCAATAACTTCGTCTACTCTTACAACCATAGGTGTATTTCTACCTATAGCATTTGTTGGAGGAATAACCTCTTCTTTCTTTATACCCTTTGCATTTACAGCATCCTCAGCATTAATAGCATCACTATTTACAGCAATAATAGTAATTCCTCTTTTTGCAAGAATATTTTTACTTAAGAAAAAAGTAAAATTGAAAGAAAAAGAATTTTTCTTAGTTAAATACTATGATAGATTTCTTAGGATCACACTAAGACATAAATTTATAACAATTGTTATAACACTAGTATTAGTAGGGTTATCACTCCTATTAATACCATTTATAAAGACTGGATTTATACCTTCTCCTTCTCAACCAGATGCAACAATTTCTGGGACACTAAAAGTGGGAACATCTAAGAGCGAAACATTAGCTGAAGCAGAGAAAATAGGTAACTATCTTCATTCAATTAGCGATGTGGAATTGTATAGTATACAAGTAGGTGCAACCCAAAGAGGAATTCTTAATAGCACACTAAATAATGAATTTCAAATATTTGTAAGTTTCAAAAATAGCAATAATATAAACAATATAATCTCTCAAATAGAGAACTTTACAAATAAACAAAAAGGTCTTAATTCTCAAGTTAATTTATTATCTGCCGTTGGAAATCTAAATTCTGTATCATTAATAGTAAACACTTCTAATCAAAAAAATCTTTATAATGCTACTGAATATTTGGCTTCTCATCTAAAGTCAAATAAAGGAATTTCAAATGTTACATCTAATCTTTCTAAAGACACATACCAAAAAAAGATAGTACTTTTGAGCAAAAATCTATCTAAATATGATCTTTCATCAATACAGGTACTCTCACAAATACAGTACTACTTCACTCCATATGAGATTCAGCAATACAGTATTGGATCAAATAATTACGATACATATATTTATGTAAATAATTTACCTAATCTTGAAAATATAAATATACAAAATCCATTAGGTATAAATATTCCTCTTTCAAAAATCTCAACAATAAAAGATGTATCATATAGTTCAAATATAACTTATCAAAATGGAGAAAGGGCATCAAATATAAATGCCTTAATAACATCTACAGATACTGAAAAAACAAATAATTATATACTCTCATATATTTCTAAAACACAAAAAAAATATAATGTGACGGTGAAAAATCAAGGTTCTTCATCTGAACAATCAAGTTCATTTGACTCTCTATTTGAAGCTATGGGAATATCTGTATTCATAGTACTTATAATAATGGTTGCTACATTTTCATCAATTACAGAGCCTCTTGCTATACTGTCATCTCTTCCGGTAACAGTTATAGGTATCTTTGTTGCCCTATATATTACAGGTTCTACATTAAATCTCCCTGCATTAATTGGTATGCTTATGCTTATTGGTATAGTAGTAACTAACGCAATAGTTTTACTCGTAAAAATAAAGCAAAATATAGAGAGTGGAGAAGATATGCAAGAAGCAATAATACGCGGAGGAAGAATAAGATTAAGACCTATACTTATGACTGCAGTAACAACGATTTTCGCACTTCTACCATTAGCAATATTCTCCTCTAACTCTTCTCTGATTGGTCAATCGTTAGCAATTACAGTTATTGGTGGATTATTTACATCTACATTCCTTACTCTATTTATAGTACCTGTAGTATACTCATCTATTAAAAGAGTAAAGTATTAATATAAATATTTTTTAGATTTTATATCTGATTCTAAAAAATTTTCTAATATTAATAAAAGATAATATTGTAATTCTTTAGATGTTTTCTCATCCAAGTCTATATTAATAATAGAGTCTGATTTAATATTAAAATTATAAAGATACTTTAATAATTTTAAAGATTTTATTGATATGTATAGGTCTGAATCTGTACACATTTCATGAAAGATCCCTTCTGAAGATATTATAATTTTATCTTTTTCACTAAATTTATCTCCACATTTTAGACAATTATTAAGGTCTATAAACACTCCCTCGATAATTAGGAGTTTTGTTATAAAAAGAAATAGATAAAGTTTTGGATTTTCAAAAATATGAGAAAGAGAAAATATTATCAAGGAAAATAAATCTTTCTCATCCTGGTCATTTCTTTGTATCTTTAATATAACCTCAACAATAAACATTAAATAAAAAGGATACTTCTCTTTATCTTCAGGATAGGAATTTATTAATCTAACAGAGGTTAATATAGGTAAACCTTTTGTTTGAACAATTTGGTAAGATATATAGTTTCCAATATCTATGAAATTTGCCCTTTTACCATTTTTTAAACTTTTAGCAATAACTGTTACAACACCATATTCTGTAAATATAGTAATTATTTTATCATTCTCTGAGTAATCAACCGTTTTTAGTATTACTCCTTCATTAATCTTTGACATTAAAGATTTATAGTATTAGTAGCAGCTGTAATGTATTGAGATTTATGTATATTTCCAAAATTTACATAAACCCACTCTCCCTTAATTCCAGCTTCCTTTTGAAATATTAATTTAGAAAGATTTATATTTTGAGGAAGCTCATATTTATAAGTTAATGATCCTTTGGAAGGGGGATCTGATTTTGATAATCTTGGTGGAACTTTTATATGATTACCAAAAACAGATTTATCTACAGTAGTATTAATATAATTTTGAGTAAATCCATCTACTCCAGTCATAGTCATCAAGATAGAACCTTGAGGAACATACATTCTTACCCAAGATAGATATGGCCCCACTAGCCAATCATCATAGACTGCAGGTTCTGTCCATGTAACTTTTGTTGATTGTATATATCTTCCGTTACTTGCCTTAACTATATTTATATTAACAGTCTCACCCATAAAATAATTATCCTTCGCCCCTGCAAGATTTGCCTCTACTATTTGAAGATAATCATATTTATTAGATTTGGGAATAACACCTCCCCATCCATATTGATTTACCAAATCTTCAGCTTTGAGATTATTAAAATACAAAAGTATCTGCTTATTATTAAGATTACTTATTGTTGTATTTAAAACTTTAAAAACTTGATTACCAGTAGAGTGGAATACCTTTGATATAAGCTCATGCATCATTATGGATATAAAATCTTTCCTTTCCTGTTGAGGAAGACCTGATTTTTCAGCCATATATTCCATATAATAATTTGCATTGCTAGCTGTTAAAACAAGATTATTCCCATATACAGAAGGCATGGTAATTCCTCCAACTGCATTGATTAAATCATCCACATACCAAGTATTAATAAATATTACACCATTAATTGCTGGTGCATTATGTATTGAGTTATAAAATTTATATATATTTGAGACACTTTCTGGGACATCAGCAGATGTATTAGCATCCCTAAGATGCCAGTAATAAGTACCGTTATAAACATATAAAGGCTTTGGAGCTACAGGTTTGTAATGGATTACATTTGATATGTTATATATATTTTGAGCTGTAATTGAACCCAACTGGCCATCATTAAAGTTTACAAATCCAAATGCAGTCATAAAACCCCCAGTTGGCCTTATTTCTCCACTATTCTCAAACATCAATAAATATCTTTGTGGATTTGGATTTCCCAATATATTTTCTAATGTTTGAGTTGAATTAAATAAAGTAGGCAATGCCCTAATAGCCCCTGAAAATTCTAATTTTAATTCTTTTATATTATATTTAGACTCTATTGATGAGGGTATGTATGAAACATTAATATTTTGTAAATATTTGTTAGATTTTACTAAATCAGGATATGCCTTCTTAAATAAAGGGGATAATTTTGGTAAAGATTGAACTATAGCATATATTTTTTCTTTTCCACTTATAGTTACAGCATTTTTTGAAGTTGAGGTACTATATCCAAATATTGGAGCTACATTATTTAAACCTTTATCCATATCACTAAATCCTTCAGAAGCATAATAACCAGCATTTATAAGGTTATATCCTAAAGAATAATAATTATTTAAAATAGGAATATAGTTCATATATCCTAGTGTATTTATCTCCCCTCTCATTTTTGAGAAATTATTTGTTAGAAGAGGTACTTGTGATTCTATACCTGATAAATTCTTCTTATCTTTATAATATTTAACTAAAGTAAGCTCTCCTTTTAAAGAGTCATAATTTGATTTTAAAGCTAGAAGAGGTGATATTAGAAAAAAGTATCCCAACACAATTACAACCACTACAATAGGTGCAGTAATTTTGAACCACTTCCTTTTATAGAATGGCATATTTGATTGATTCTTATATTTATCTAAACTTATAACTGACATTAGTAGGCACCTTTCTTAGAAAAAACTGCAAATGGTGTTTTCAATAATATTAAAAAGTAATTTTTAAGAGAATGATTACTTGCATATTCTAAATCAATCTTGATCCTTTTGTCAAAAGGAATCTCTGATCTTCCAGATACCTGCCAAACACCAGTAATACCTGGTTTTATTGATGTAATTATATCTATATCTTTTTTAAATTTTTTGTCTCTAGATATGTAATATTTTAATTCATCAAAATAATATGCTCTTGGACCAACTAATGACATATCTCCTTTAAGGACATTAAAAAATTGAGGAAGCTCATCTAAACTATATTTTCTCAATACCTTGCCTACACGTGTAACACGAGGATCATCTTTTAATTTGTAATTATTTCTTTTGTATTCCATATAAAATTTCTTAAATCTCTTGTCTGTTTTAAGTAATATATGGGCATTTTCAATCATTGATCTAAATTTTAAAAATTTAAAAGGTTTATAATTAAGTCCTACTCTTTCTGGAGTATCTGCGAATACCGGTCCTTTACTATCAATCTTTATTATAATAGCAATAACAATCATTATTGGTGAAAAAATTATTATTGCCAAAAGAGATCCGATTATGTCTAAAGACCGAACAAAAAATTTATATACCATTTTTTTCAATTATATTAAATACATTTTTTCTTAAATTAAGATGAAAATTTTCTTTAGAAAATTTTTCTGCCCTTTCTCTACAATCCTCTTTGGAAATAGATTGTGCATTAAAATTTCTAACAATCTTTTCTAATTCATCTCTACTATTAAAAAGATATCCTGTTTTTTTATCAATAATAGTTTCCTTAACTCCATCCTTATTATATCCTATAACTGCTTTGCCACAGGCAAGAGCCTCTATTGGTGTTAATCCAAAATCTTCAGCTCCCGGGAAAATCAAAGCTTTTGATTCATTAATTTTATCAATTAAATATGAATCTTTCACATATCCCAAAAAATTTATATATCTTTTATCCGCAATTTTTTCTAACTCTTTTCTATAAGAACCTTCTCCAATTATATCAAGTTTTATTTTTAATTTATTAAACACACTAATTGCAAGATCAATATTTTTGTATTTTTCTAATCTTGAAATTATTAAAAAATTCCCTTCATAAGAAAAATTATTATTCATTTTAAACAATTCAGTATCCACGAATGGGTAAATAACAGTACTATCTCTTCTATAAAATTTCTCCACCCTCTTTTTTACAACTTCAGAGTTTACAAATATATATGAAGGATTTTGAGCAGATGTAAAATCTTTTACTCTTAAGTAATTATTAATTATATATAATGGAAGTTTAGATTTAATTCTATCTTGTGTTGAATTTGCTAAATTCCACAAAAATCTTGGTGGTGTAAGAACATAAGCTATATGGATTTTTTTAAAAGATATACATTTAGAAAACCCCGCCCCCATAGATATAACTAAATCAAAATCAGATAAATCAAAATTTTCAAATATTATAGGAAGAAATGGGATAGAAATATATTTAAGATTAGCTAACAGATTAGGATGTTTAGAAACTTTTATATCATATTTTAAAAAAGATTTGGGAAATACCTCCTTTTTAAAATAGGGTGTAAATATCACAGATTTAGGAAATGTATTAATAACCCCCTCAAGATGTCTTTCTAATCCGCCATAGACTTTTAAAGGATCTGTAACAATAGCTATTTTTAAATCTTTTTCCATACTGAATCAATATACAATTTTATATTTTTCTCAAATAAATCTTTTGAAAATCTTTTAGACTCATTTTTTAGATATTCACTATCAAATTTGAGACTTTCAAACTCATCAATTGCACTATTTAAAGAAGTCACACTCTGCCCTTTAAATAGGATACCAGTTTTTTTATCTTTTATAATATCTAAAATGCCTCCTTTGCCATATGCTATAACAGGTTTCCCTGAAGCTAAAGATTCTACAGGAATAATACCAAAATCTTCTTTTTGAGGAAAAATAACTGCCTTACATTTCTGATAGAAGGAAGGAAGCTCCTTGTCGTTAACTTTATCAAAGAATTTAATATTATTTTTTGATATTGATTTAAGTTTTTTGATATATTTGCTATCTCCTTCTCCTACAAAATAAAGCTCTTTTTTATTTTCATTAAATGCCTTTATTACAATATCTAATCTTTTCCAAGGAACAATTCTTCCCACATATAGATAATAATCTCCACTCAAAGCCTTATTTTTTATAAATCTTTCAATATCGACAGGAGGATTTATAACAACACTATCTCTTTTATAAAATTTCTTTATTCTTTCTTGGGTATATATTGAATTTGCTATAAAAAAATCTACTCTCTGTGATGCAGCATAATCCCATACCCTCAAATAAGATATAAAAACTGGTAACAATAATTTATCAAATTTCCCCAAATTCATATCTTTCGTATATTCCAAATAATCCCATACATATCTTGATGGAGAATGCATATAACAAAAATGTAGGGTCTCTGGGGAAGTAATAACACCATGTGCAAACCTAGTAGAAGAAGATATAACTATGTCATATTTATCAAAATTAAATGATTCAAACGCTAGAGGATATATAAAAAAGAATTTTTTAAAATTCTTCCTTATAAAATTATATTTTTGAAAAAAGGATAATTTTAAATCCTTAATATTTAGCAAATTTTCATCTGAAGCTATAGAAGAGTATATATCTGCATTAAAAATCTCACTTATACAAAGTGATACCCTCTCTGCACCTCCAAATTGCATAAAATCATCATGTACAACTGCATAATTCATAATTAGATATTATATCATTAAGATAAATAAAAATAGCACTAATTACTCTTGCATATTTTAAATTATGATTATATCATTAAAAAACATTATCAAATCTAAAAAATGAGTAATAAACAAATCTTAATTCTAGGAGGGGCAGGATATATAGGTTCTCACACTCTAAATTTATTAAAAAGATCCAATTATGACGTTATAGTAATTGATAATCTTTACTCTGGACATGAAAAAGCACTGGGAGATCTAAAAGATAGATTTATAAAAGGAGATATATCTTCAAAAACTCTTTTGCAAGCAAAAAAAAATTTTGGCAAGATTGATGGGATAATACATTTTGCAGGGTACATCGAGGTTGGAGAGTCTATGAGATCTCCATATAAATATATAAAAAATAATATTGATACAGCCACATTGATACTTGAGTTTATGAAAGATGAGGGAGTTAAAAATATAGTATTCTCTTCATCTGCAGCTGTTTATGGAAAGGATTACTCAGAGAAAATAAAAGAAGATTTTTCAAAAAATCCAATAAATGTATATGGATTTACAAAATCTGCATTTGAGGATATATTAAACTTTTATTCTCAAATATATGGTATAAACTATGTATCTTTAAGATATTTTAACGCATCTGGAGCATCTCATTTTACAAATATTGGGGAAGATCATCCAAATGAGACTCACTTAATACCTTTAATTCTTAAAACAGTACAGGGGAAAAGAGACCATGTAGACATATATGGAGATGACTATAAAACAAAAGATGGAACTTGTATAAGAGATTATATTCATGTAGATGACCTTGCAAGTGCTCACCTTCTTTCAATGGAACATATTATAAACGGAGGAGAAAGTAATATATTTAACCTTGGGGGGAGTAAAGGTTATTCTGTAAAAGAAATAATTGATACTACAGAAAAAATAACTGGGATGAAGGTTAATTTTAAGATATCAAAAAGAAGAGAGGGTGATCCAGATATATTAATAGCAGATTATTCAAAAATTAAAAATATACTTGGATGGCAGCCAAAATTCGGAATAGATGATATAATAGAGACTGCCTGGAAATGGCATAAAAATAATCCAGAGGGTTTTAATATATGAAATATATAGGAATTGATTTCAGAGAAGTAGGAGAACATGAAACTGGGATAGGAAACTACACAAAAAGCATTGTCTCTGAAATGTTGAAAATAGATAAAAAAAACGTATATTATATAATATGTAATAGTGGGTCAATATACGAAAAATATAAAAATATATATAAAAAGAATAAGAATATTAAAATAGTTGCAATAAAATCTAAGACAAAGAGTGTACTCTCTGAATTTACCTTAAATAGAGAATTAAAAAAATTAAAAATAGATATATTTTGGACTCATATATGGGGAAGTATATATTTTTTTTCTATACCATATACTATTACTTTACATGATGTAATAGGAGTTAAAAACCCTCAATTTGTAAGTTTAAAATACAAAATATATAACAGATTCCACTTAAAATGGACAATCAACAGAGCATATAAAGTTTTTACTCCAACTTATGCGGTAAAAGATGATGTCATAGAATATTTAAAAATAAAAAATAGCAAAAAAATAAGAGTTATAGGAGAAGGTGTTAGTGTCCCTAAAAGTTATTATGAAGGCGAAGATATTTTAAAAAAATACAAGATAGATAAGGAGTATTTCATATATGTAGGTAATAGTAGACCTCATAAAAATGTACAAACCCTTGTTTCTGATTTCTTACTTTACAAAAAGAAATATAAGCAAGATACAATGCTTGTTTTAATAGGGGTAAAAGAGAATGATATAGGTATTAAAAATAAAAATGTAAAAATTCTTCATAATATAAATAATGTTGAAAAATTTGAAATTTTAAAGAAAGCTATTTGTTTCGTAACACTAACTTATGATGAGGGATTTTCCTTACCTATACTTGAAGCCACATATTCTGGAATACCCGTAATATGTACTGATATACCTGTTCTAAGAGAAGTTATAGGAGATGAAGGTGCAATTTTTGTAGATAATTTATATGAAGATGATGTTTGTGAAGCATTAAATAAAATATATCTAGATAAAAATTTAAGGGAAAATATTGTTAAAGAAGCAAAAGAAAGACTTGAAGTTTATACTTGGAAAAAAAGTGCAAAAAAAGTATTAAAATATATTAAATGAAAGATAAAAAGAATGCCTCATTAAATTTAATAATTTTTAATATTATTAAGTTTATATATGTAACATCAGTTGCATATATAATTTTTGTAAATAATTCAAAATATTTTGAATATGTTGCTCCTGTAATTATTATATTTGAAATATTAAATATATTTTCAAATTATATAAATAAGAAATGGGAAATTGATATTAGCTCTATTGGTTCTATAATAGCAATCACAGATATATCATTTTTATTTTTCATATTAATTATAACCCACAACAATGTTTTATTTTTAGCATTAGCATTAATATCTTATATTCTAAACTTTTTAATATATAATAAATTAGTAATATCTTTAGAGATTTTTATTACAGCACTTTTATTATTTTTCCTAGGAGTAATATATCTAAATATTGTATATATTCTCCTTGCCTTAATATTTATAATAATAGGGGTATCCATATATTTATATAGAACCAATTTTAAAAAAGATGAAAATACTGATATAAAACCAGATATTATTACTAATGAGAAGGATGAAACCGTAGATATAAAGGATGAATTTACTATTATTGTTTCACATAATTTAAGAACACCGATTGCTACATTAAAAGGATATTTACAACTTATAGAGTATACAAATGACGAGGAATTAAAGCAAAACTATTTAAACCTTTTAAAAAATAACGTTAATAAATTATATCTTTTAACAGAAGAAGTACTTGGTATAATAAATAATACTAAAACCTCTGATTCAAAAACAAACGTAAATTTAGTAATCTCAGCTCTTATAGAAAGATTCGATGAAGATCTGAAATCAAAAAGGATAGAAATTAATGTAAAAAGTGATTCTCAAAATACAGAAGTAAATGTAGGAGAATATAGATTAAAAATAATATTGGGCAATATTATTGAAAATGCCATAAAATTTTCTCACTTAAATTCTCAGATCGATATTAATATATATCATATCCAAGATAAAGGATTATCAATTAAAATAAGAGATTACGGTACAGGGATAGAAAAGGAAGCTTTAAAAAATATTTTTCAGAAATATCACAAAACTGACAACGTACTAAATTCTAATTTTGAAGGTTTAGGGTTAGGCCTATATATAGTAAAAAGCTTAATAAATGATGAAAAGGGGCAAATTGTTATAAATTCAGAGAAAGGAAAAGGTACAGAAGTTGAAATAGTATTCCCATTGTAATAATATAGAGATATGCTCAAGAAAATAAGAAAATTTACTGAAGACGCTAGTATTTCAGAGCCAATAGCATATGTTATTTTTATAAGGATATTTATAAAGGTTTTTATTTTCTTATCCGCACTCTACTTCAAGCTTAATTATGCATCATTGTCAATAATTATATTTATATTTCTAGTAACAGAAATATATAGAAATATTGGTACAATTTTATCGGCCACCAAAAAATTTCCTGATGAACTTATCGGAGGAATAATATCAGCACTGGATGGTGCAATGATAGTACTTTTACTTTACTACACAAACCTTTTAGGAAGTTATCTATACATTTTTATAATACTTTCAATAGCTTTCGATACAATCGAATATGGTATTACTGCAGGTATGGCTGAAGGATTAACTGCTTCAATTTCATATGTATTTTTAGAAGGGTTTATAAGTACTAATTATACAGAAATTTTAATTAAAGCTTTAATAATAATCATAATTGGAATTATTACAGGATGGCTGAGTGAAAAAATGAAAAATAGTGAAAAATTGCTACAGAATACTTTAATGAAAAGTAAAAAAGCACAGAGGTTAAATAAGATAAAAGATGAGTTTATTGGAATTAGTTCACATAAAGTAAAAACTCCAATATCAGTTATTAAAGGTTATATTGAGTTACTCCTCAATGGAAGAGCAGGAGACTTAAATGAAGCTCAAAAAGATTACTTACTGAAAATAGATGCCAACACATCTACATTAAATATGCTAATTGACGATCTTCTAAGTATACTTACATTGCAAAATAATAAAATTACAATAATCCCTGCTGAAAATTATATTATAAAACTCTTAAATGAGATAAAAAGCAATTTTGAAGCTGAGGAAAAGATAAAGAATATAAAATATTTAACTGATATTGATATAAAAGATAATAAGTTGGCTGTTTTTGATTATGATAAAATAAAGATAGCAATATCAAATATACTCTCTTATTCTTTTGAAAAATCTAGAGAATCTATAACCTTAAGATCTTATGTAAATGAGAATAGTTGGTTTATAGAGGTAAAGGATGATAGTCTAGGTGTAAGTAAAAATGAAGTAAAAAGAATACTTTCGGATAAAAATGAAATTTTCCAAACAATAAAAGAGTTAGGAAATAAAGGATTAAATTTATATATATCAAATCTCATAATTCAAGCCCATAAGGGAAGGTTTGAAATAATATCAATAGAGGGTATAGGTACAACCTTTAAAATTAAACTACCACTATGAGTAAAATATTATTAGTTGAAGATGACAATGACTTAGTAAATATATATAAAGAAGAACTTAGTTTTTCTAATATAGATTTTGATATCGCTACAAATGGAGAGGATGCAATTAAAAAAAATGAATCTTTTGATTATGATTTGATAATGCTTGACATAATGCTTCCTGATATTAGTGGAATAGATGTACTTAAGAAAATCAAGGAAAAAGATAAAGATAAAAAAGTTATTGTGATATCAAATTTAGAAGTCCCTGCAATAATAAACCAAGCTTTTGCGTTAGGTGTTAATGCCTATCTTATAAAAGCAGAGCTTCTGCCATCTCAGATAATAGAAGAGGTAAAAAGACTTATAACATGAATGAATTAATCCTTTATACTACAGCTATACTAACTTTAGCATTAATCGGTGGTTATATAGCTGTAAAATTTAAGCAATACGCAATAGTAGGCTACATATTGATGGGAGTTATAATAGGGAGTTTTATTTCCAAAATTCCAGGATCAGAAAATGACATACAAACTCTTTCTTATATAGGTGTTGCATTACTAATTTTTTATACAGGTACGGAATTTTCTCTAGGCAAGGTATTGGAATACAAAGGTGTTATTATTAAAGGAATAATAATACAATTTATTATAAATCTTTTAATAATAACATTCCTATTATTTATACTAAAAATAAATATCATTCAAAGTATAATTATTTCTGCAGCACTTTCCTTTAGTTCAACTATTATTGTAAGCAAAATACTAAAAGATCTTGATAGGAATTATTCCAATGAAAATCAAATAACTATATCTTGGTTAATGTTACAAGACCTTATATCTATCCCTGTGATAATTTTTATAGAAGATTTTGCACAAAGAGTACACGGTAGTATGCTTATTTTTTCAATATTATCACCAATACTAAAGAGTATTTTACTTCTTATCATAATTTATTATCTAGGATCATTAATCATTCCATACATACTAAAGGAGATAGCAAAAACAGAAATAAGAGAACTTTTAATAATATCGATAATCTGTATTTTATTTATAATGATAACTCTATCTTATTACATAGGTATATCCCCTGTAATAGGTGCATTCATTGCAGGATTAATCATTTCCAAAGGGATGCTCAATCATGAAATTTCATCAGAAATTCGGCCATTTAAGGATATATTTTCTGTATTCTTTTTTATACTTATTGGGACACTCACTCCAATATCTTTTATATTTTCACATATAATAATTATTATTCTTTTAATAATATTTTTTGTACTAATAAAGATTATAGTAGAATACTTACTTTTGAATAATTTTCATTTCCACTCTCTTGAATCATTTACTATTGCTCTCAATATGTTCCAAGCTGGAGAATTTTCATTTATTGTGGGATTAACTGCATACTCATATGGATTATTATCATTTAATAATTATCATCTGCTATTATCAGTCACAATAATAACTATGATATTTTCCCCTATTGTTATAAAAAATAATATTAATATATATAATTTTATAAAAAGATTCTTAGGAAAAAAGGATAATAGAAGCCATACCTCTTCCCAAGTAGAATCAGAGAAAGATTCTCATAGTGATATAGTAATTGCAGGATATGGACGAGTTGGAAGACAAATAACAAATATTTTAGTCAAAAATGGTATATCGGTAACTGTCATTGATTTTAATAAAGATTTAATAAATTCAGAGAAGAATAAGAACATAAGATTTGTTTATGGAAATGCCGAATCTTTGGATATATTAAAATTTGCAAGAGTGCCTGATGCGAAAGTTTTAATTATAACTACGCCAGAAATAGAAGTTAATTATGAAATAACAACTCTTTCAAAAAAAATTAATCCAAGGATAAAGATAATTGCAAGATCTCACTTGCCAAAACATAAAGAGATTCTATCTAAATCAGGGGTAGAACATGTTATAGAACCTGAAAAAGAGGCTGCGAAAAAAATGACTGAGATCCTATTGCAATCTATTGGCAAAAAAGAAAAAGAAATACTTTTTATATTAGATAATATTAAGTAAAAATTTGCAAAAATGACTTTATTTTATTAGAATCTATTTATGCTTAAGAGGAATTTAGATAATAAGGTTGTATTAGGTGTATGTGCAGGCCTTTCAGATTATTATAATATAGATGTAACACTAATAAGGATAATCTTTATTATAACAACATTATTATTTGGAATAGGTCTAATTATTTATTTAATATTAGGATTCATTATGACAATAGAAGAAGAAAATCCAAAAATTATCAAAGATTCTAAAAAAGTAGAATTTATAGATCCAGAAAAAAATGCTAAGAATTTCGCATATATACTTTTAACCATAGGTGTAATTATATTACTTTTTTATACTCCAATTGTTCAAGTATTTTATAATGGAATATTTTGGGGTATATTCTTTATACTACTTGCGTTAAGCATTATTTTAAAGAAAAAGACATTTTCTATTCCTATGTTTATTGTGGTCTTAATAGTATCTATAATATTAACTATAATTGTAAAAGATTTAGGATTCTATTTATCCCAGAATCTACCTTATCCTTATAATAATTACTTTTAAAGTATGGATGTTAAAACATTTTTTGAATTGATAAAAATAATATCAATTGATTACCCCATAGCATTAATATTTGGAATAATTGTTTTTTTTATATCTAGAAAATTTATAATTAAAAATTATATTATAGATTTATTAATAGCTTTTATATTTTTTATAATTTTTACATTTATACCTTATTCTATAGTTGATAGGGGATATTATTTAGCTTTTATGGTATATATTAATAAAGGAATAACAAATATATTTAATCAATTAGCAAGTAGCATACTTTTACATAAATCATAGAGGCTCAATCAAACCGTAAGTAACACCATCATCTCTTTCATATACCATTGTATACTTACCTGTTTCTATATTTCTAAATAAGAATGATTTATGACCAAGTAGTATCATTCTCTCTATTGCTTCTTGAGGGTGTATAGGAGTGTTATCTGAATATTTTTTAACCTTAATGATAGGTCTATAATCGATCTCACTACTTTTAACTTCATTCCCATAATCCTCCCAATCTTCATCTCCTGAGAAATATTTATGGCTTTTCTCTTTATATCTTACTACCCTCTCTTTTAATGTTGATACTACATCTTCAACACAATCATAAAACTTTGAACCACTTTTAGAAGCTCTTATTATTACATCATTATATAATGCTGAAATCTCTATCTTATAAAGTTTCCTTTTTTCTTCTTTTATCTTGACATACAGTGGGTTCTCCTTATCTAAAAGATGAGAAAGAGTTGATATTTTCTTTTCAATAAAGTCTTTCTCACTTTCTGTAATTTCATAGTTTAGTATTGTGTATTTTATATCCATATTAAAATCTTTTTATTTTATCAAATCCAGTATACTCTCTTAGAACCTTAGGTACAAGGATACTTCCATCTTCTTGTTGATAATTTTCAAGTATCGCTATCAAACTTCTTCCGAGAGGAGCCCCTGTATCATTTACTGTATGTACATAATTAAGCTTTCCATTTTCATCTCTATATTTTATATTTAGTCTTCTTGCTTGGAAATCGGTTGCATTTGTACATGTACCCACTTCTATAAAAGTATTCTGAGATGGTAACCAAGCCTCAATATCTGACTGTATAGCACTTGCATAATAACCAGAATCTCCTTTACATTTTAAAATTATATGAAAAGGAATCTCTAATGACTCCCAAAACCATTTATTGATATCTAAAAGTTTCTTAAAAATTTTATCGGATTGATCAGGAGTCGATACAACATCCATTTCTAATTTATCAAATTGATGTACTCTTTTTATCCCTCTTACATCTTTTCCCCAAGATCCTACTTCAGTTCTAAAACAAGTTGTATTTGCAAATACCATCTGAGGAAGTTCATATTCATCAAGTATTTTATCCATAAAATAAGAAAAATTACTCGGTTCTGATGATCCAACTAGATAAAGTTTATTGTTATCTTCTACTTTTGAATCTTCAACAGAGTAAACCTGGTCTTTCTCTTGAGGGAAATGACTAGTCCCATATAAAGATCTTTCTTTAACAAGTAATGGTGGATTTAGAGGGTAAAAACCCTCTTCTATAAGTTTTTTTGAAAGATGAGATACTATTGCCCATTGAAGTAGTACTCCTTCCTTTTTAATATATGAAAATCGAGAACCAGAAACTTTTGCAGATTGATTTATATCAATAATATCATTAATTTCTCCTAGTTCAACATGATCTCTCAACTCAAAATTATGGTTATCAGAATGAGAAGAATATTTAGGCATATATTGGGAGGATTTATTATCTTTCCCTAATTTAGATTTATCAAACGATTTTATTTCCGGACTCCAAGCATAAGTTTCAATATTATCCTTTTCTTCTGACCCATCTGGGACTTCATCTTTAAATACATTTGGAATCCAAAGCATTAGGTTATTATATTCTTCTTCAATAAGGGAAAGTTCTTTATCTAAAGATTCTTTTTGTTTCTTTAGATTTTTCCCAGTCTCTATTAATTTTTCATCCCTTACACTCTTTAACTTATGTGAAATCTCATTTCTTTGCCTATTTATACCATCAACTTTTTCTATAAGTTCGACTCTTCTTTTATCTGATTCCAAAAGTTTATCTAGAATACTAACATCTAACTTCCTACCTAAAAGACTAGACTTCACTTTATCTTGATTTTTTCTTATATAGTCTATACTTAACATAAAGCTAAATTTATTATAATAAAAATTCGGAGGATTTAATATAATAAAGTAGTATACCACAGGCGACTGAAACATTTAAAGAATTTTTTTTACCATACATTGGTATTTCTATTACATAATCTGATGATTTAATTATTTCATCACTAACACCATCTATTTCATTACCTAAAGCTAGGCAAATTTTTTTAGGATACTTAATATCTGTATACAAATAACTTTCTTTTTTCTGTTCTGCAGAATATATAGGTATATCTAATTTTTTTATTTTATTTAATATAAATATTAAATCTCTATTATATTCCCAATCAACATAATCAAGAGCTCCTAGAGCAGTTTTATCCAACTTATGATCTGGAGGATAAGGAGTATATCCTGATAAAAATATTTTTTTTACACCTACAGCATCAGCAGTCCTAAATATTGACCCCACATTAAACGCACTTCTAATATTATATAATAATAAGTAAATATCCCTATTCATAAAAGGTTATTATATATATATATCCCCCAAAAAACAAAAACCCATAGACTATTTCGATATTTCACATTGTTCCATGTATTTTTTTTATAAATTAGAAAAAATATAAACCCCATAGAAATGGGGAATACACAATTGAGGCATAGAAATAAAAGCAAGAATTTGGGTATTTATATTTAGTAAATATGCCAAATTCTTCACAAAAGAAACTGAGTATAATATTTAAATAGGGGAGTGATTACTTATTTTTTCCGTGACAATTTTTATATTTTTTTCCTGATCCACAAAAACAAGGATCATTTCTTTTTATTTTAGGAGAATTTTTCTGATCAATTTCAGCTTCTATTTCCTTATTATTCTCTTGCATTACTGGTTGTTCTATATCAACTTTTTGAACATAAAATACCCTCCTTGCAAACTGAAAATCTACAGTCTTTATAAATCTATCAAACATATTAAAAGCTTCCTGTTTATACGCCACCAAAGGATCTACTTGAGCATACCCCTGCAATCTAATACTTTGTTGCAAATAATTCATTGAGTCTATATGGTCAGTCCAAAGAAATGATAATACCTGCAAATATACATCTTTTATAATCTGCCTATATATCTCAGCAGTAAACACACTCTCCTGCATATCAAAAGCCTCTTCAACTATTAAATCAAATTGTTTTTTTACAACATCTAAATCAATAAACTTATTATCTTTTATAAGAAGATTTTTCCATTCATCAAAAGAAGTTCCATTTTTCTTTAAAATTGCTTCTAAAAACTCTTTCGGTATTATTGATAAAAAATCATTTATAAGAACATCTAATTTCTCTTTTTTATCATCATCAGAATGAGCAGAAATTATATTGTCTATCTCTGTGTATATTTTTTCTAATACTAAAGATCTGTAATCAAATTTTGGATTAGTCATATTATCCAAAAATCTCCTTCTTCTAACAAAGACAACTTCTCTGTGCTGATTCATGATATCATCATAATCAACTAAAGACTTTCTTATATCAAAGTTATATGCTTCCACTTTCTTTTGAGCAGATTCAATCTGTTTTGTTATGATTGAAGATTCTATTGGCAAATCATCTGACACCCCTAGATTACCTAAAAGCTTTCCAACTGAATCACCTCCAAATATCCTCATTAAATCATCATCCATGGATACATAGAATCTGGAAAATCCGGGATCCCCCTGCCTTCCAGCTCTTCCTCTTAATTGGTTATCTATTCTCCTAGATTCATGTCTTTGCGTACCTATTATATGGAGTCCACCCAATTCCTTTACCCCTTCACCCAAAGCTATATCTGTTCCTCTACCTGCCATATTAGTTGCAATAGTAACTTGTCCTTTCTCTCCTGCATGAGAAATAATTTCAGCTTCTCTCTCATAATACTTTGCATTTAAAACATTATGCTGAATTCCCTGAGATTTCAAAATATCAGAAAGATATTCAGATGTATCTACAGATGTAGTTCCTACCAATACAGGAACGCCAATTTTGTGCAATTCCAATATTTCAGCTACTACTGCTTTAAACTTAGCCTCTTTATTTCTATAAACCCTATCTGGATTATCTTTCCTTATATTGGGTCTATTGGTTGGGATAACAATTGTGTCTAATTTATATATTTTATAAAACTCTTCTGCCTCTGTAAGTGCTGTCCCAGTCATACCAGCGAGATATTTATATATCCTAAATAGATTTTGAAATGTTATAGTTGCAAGATTTCTACTTTCTTGAAGAATCTCTACTCCCTCTTTAGCTTCAATAGCTTGATGAAGCCCTTCAGAAAATCTTCTATCTGGCATAAGTCTCCCAGTAAACTCATCTACTATGACTACTTTTCCATCTTTGACTAAATATTCATCATCTTTGATAAAAAATGTCTTTGCTTTAAGAGCATTTTCAAGATGATATGTGGTTGAATAATTACTCCAAATATCATCTAATTTCAAAAGTTTCTCAACTTTATCAATACCATTCTCAGTTAAAGTTATTGATTGGCTTTTCTCATCTGCAACATAATCAAGCTCTATTTGCATCTGGTTTGCTAAAGATGCAAATTTCTGATATTCCATAGTTTCACTCTCAACTGGATCAGATATGATAAGTGGTGTTCTAGCTTCATCGATTAGTACTGAATCGGCCTCATCTACTATACAGAAAAAAAGATCTCTTTGGACTATATCTTCCTTATTAAAAACCAAATTATCCCTTAAGTAATCAAATCCTAAATCATTATTAGTAGCATAAGTGATATCACAATCATAGGCCTCTTTTCTAGTACATTCAACAAGATATAGACCATGCATTCCATTTAATTTTAAATCATATCCTTTTGCATCTTTTTTATCTTTACCATAATCTTGAAATTCATCAATGGTAATAAATTTATACGAACTTGTAGAAGTAACAACCCCTGTGCTAAGACCTAAAAAAGAGTATATAAACCCACACCATTCTGCATCTCTTTTTGCCAGATAATCATTGACTGTTACTATATGCGCACCCCTTGAAAGAAGTGAGTAAAGAGAAAGTGGCAATGTCGCAACCAATGTTTTTCCCTCTCCAGTAGAAAGTTCTATTAACTTTCCCTTCGCCATAGCTACTCCAGCCATTATCTGAACATCATAATGCCTATGATTAAAAACCCTATTTGATGCTTCTCTAACTAATGAGAAAACTTCAATGATATTATTTTCAATAAAAGAATCAATATCTTCATCCTTTATATTTTTTCCCTTATTTTTTACCTCAAGGATTCTTTTTTTTATCTTATCATCAGAATAGGATTTTACTTTGCTTTCTTCCAAGTTAACTTTTTCAAGATACAATGAAAGCTTATTTAGCTGTTTTTGATTTGAATCAAATATTTTTGAAAAAAAAGACATATACTAATTCTCTACATCAATAATCTCATATTCAACATTATTCCCCTCTATCTCTACAGTTACACTATCTCCTTTAGATTTACCCAGCAGTACACTACCTAAAGGAGAGTCTCCAGATATTTTATTTTCCATAGGATCACTCTCATTTGTCCCAACTATCTGAAACACTTTTTCTTTGCCTGCATGAGATACCTTCACTTTAGATCCAACTTGAACTAAATCGCTAGCTGAATTTTCTTCTACAATAACATAATTATTTAATATATCCTCTATTTCAGAAACCCTAACTTCATTAATTTCTCTAGCCAAAAGCCCTGCATGGTAAGCTTCATTTTCAGATAAATCTCCCTCAGCTCTAGCAAGATTGATTTCTTTATTAATTCTATCTCTTTCCTTAAGCTTCTCTTTATATTCTTTTTGTAAAGATTCCAACCCCTTCTTAGTAAGAACATTAGGTGTTGGTTTATTAATAGCCATATAAATAAAAATTTAACAAAATAAGGATAAAGATACTCAAATTTCTAAATTTAGTATCTATTAATTAGATAATCTTATCATAAAATTGGACAAATTAATATATTAGTAATAAAAAGCTAACCCTGCTACGGTGATAGCATTATCACCACAAATAGATATATCTGGTACATAGATATTAAATTCATTATTATAACTTAGAAGCTCTTCTCTTAAAGCTTTATTGGCAGCTACTCCTCCGGAAAGTGTAATTGTATTTATTTTAAAATCTCTTGCTGCTCTTATTGTTTTTCTTATCAAAATATCTACACACGCATACTCAAAACTTGCCAATGTATCTTCCACAGAGAGAGAATCCTTATTATTCTTTATATAATTAGATACTGCAGTTTTTATGCCAGAGAATGAGAAGTTATAATCCTTGCTATTTTCCATAGGCCTTGGGAAATTTATAGCTTCCCTATTACCTTTCATAGCTAATTTAGAAACAATAGGACCTCCGGGATAACCTAAATTAAACATTCTTGCAACTTTATCAAACGCCTCACCACAAGCATCATCCAAGGTGGAACCTATTACTTCCATCTCTGTTGGAGATTTTACTTTTATTATCTGTGTATGACCTCCAGATACCAATAATGATATATGAGGAAATTCTATATCGGGATGTTCAAATATATTTGCATATACATGAGAATATAGATGGTTTATATCTATAACCTCTAAATCCCAAGAGCGTGCAAGGCCATAGGCAAAGCTTACTCCAACAAGAAGCGCAGGAATAAGCCCCGGATTAGTTGTTACAGCAATTCTATCCGGTTTTTCCCCATTCATACGGCTAATTATATCTGCTACAAGAACTGGTAAGACTTCTATATGCATTCTCGATGCTCTCTCCGGTATTACACCTCCCGTATTAGAATGTAGTTGAGAGGAAGCAGTTGTATGTAAAAGCTTATGCCCATCCTCAACTAAAGCTACTGCTGTATCATCACAAGATGTTTCAATTCCTAATATTATCATATTTCTGAAATGTACAAAGGTAAAACTTTCAATGGATCATCGAATTTTTTCTTCTCGAACCTAGATAATATAATACTGAGAAAAGTATTATAATCAATCTCTTCAAAATTTGATCCTACCTCAACTCTATAACCACTATCATCTTTTATGTATACCTTTCCCCTACCCGCATCTACAATAAGGTTTTTTTTATCCTTTTTTAAAACATCAAAAGAAGATATTGCAATGAGAGGTACTCCTTTTCCATAACAGTATCCTTTAGTATATGCCAAGGATACCTTGGTTCGAGTAAAAGATCCTGGACCTTTATTTATACCAATAATATCAATATTTGGAATTGATTTAAAAGTAGAATTTAATGATGAGAATATATCTCTACCCTCATATGAAAAATCTTTAAATATTTTTTTATCTTTACATAAAAATGCTTTTAAGAAATTATGTCTTGTTGCATCAATAATTAATGTATTCATCTTATTATATCAATATATCTTATATTATCCTTACCTTCAAAATTTATTACTATCTTTTTGTAATCGTCTAAAATCCTTATATATTTATCTGCCCACTCTATTATAACAATACCATCATATAAAGTATCAAAAAAATCTACTCCTAGAAGGTCTTCTTTATTATCCATTCTATACCAATCAAAATGATAAACCATACCCTTTTTAGACTTATGATCTGATCTCAAAATAAAAGTTGGAGATAAAACATCTTCCTCTACACCAAGCGAGGATAGTAGATACTTTGTAAAGGTAGTTTTTCCTGCACCTAAATCTCCGACAAGACATATTATCTCGTTACCTTTAAGACTTTTCCCAAATTCTCTTGCTATTTTTTCAGTATCTTTGAGACTTTTTGAGGTATATTTCATAATTTTAAAGTATATCACAAAAATATTTACACCAAGGAATGTATAGAGTAAAATACCCAATATTATGAATGAAACATTAGATATAAAAGATATAAGGTGGGGAGCCTCAACTGCAGGACATCAATCAGGAGATAATTCAGGGATCGATGTAGATTGGGTTGAATTTGAGAAAAGAAAAGCAGAAGAATGGGCAGAAGATTTTGCACCTGGAACAGATTTTGGAAATGGACCCATTGGAGAAGATATTTATGAAAGGATGAAATCAGATGCAAAAAATCCTGATAATTATATATCCGGAAAGGGAACTGAATGGGCAGATGGAAGATATAAAGAAGATTTAGATATTGCAAAAGATTTAGGGCTAGAGTCTATTAGATTTTCAATTGAAAGATCAAGAGTAGAGGTAAGTGAAGGAGAATTTTCTGAAGAAGCAATAAAATATTACAAAAGTATAATCAAGGAATGCAGGAAGAGAGGAATTGAGCCTATGATAACTCTTTTCCATTTTACAAATCCCACATGGTTTAGTAGAAAAGGTGGATGGGAAGATAAAGAATCTGCACAAAATTTTAGCAGATATGTAGGAAAACTTTTAAAAATTCTTGACGAAGATATAAAATATATAATAGTTATAAATGAACCTGATATATATACACTGCAAGGATATGTATGGGGGAATTGGCCACCAGAGAAGAAATACTCCCTTATAAATGTTTATAGAGTAAGAAAAAATCTAATTGAAGCACATAAAAGCTCTTTTGATTTAATAAAGGGATATAATTCAGAGTCTCAAGTATCTAGTGCAGTTAATCTAACTCACTTTGAACCCAAAACTCCAGCAATAGAGGATTATTTCGGATCTGTCATTTTAGAAAAAATAGTCAATGAAGGATTCTTACCATATATATCAGGCCATATGAATTTTATAGCAATTAATTGCTATTTCCATTGCTTAAAAAAGGGTATTTTTCCTTGGAAAGGTTTATTCGAAAATGATGAGCAGGAAAAAAGATCTGACCTAGGAATATATATAAACCCTATAAGTATATATAAAATCCTTTTATACCTTCATGGAAGGTATCCTAATTTACCTATTGAAATAACAGAAAATGGAGTAGCTGATAGGAATGACACTTTGAGACCAGACTTTATAAGAAAAACTCTCTATTATGTTGCAAAAGCTATACATGCTGGAGTACCGGTGAGATCATACTACCATTGGTCATTAACTGATAATTTTGAGTGGGATAAAGGATTCGCCGCAAGATTTGGGCTAATAGGAATAGACTATGAAACACAAAAAAGAACTGTAAGGGAATCGGCAAGGGTATATCAAGAGATTATAAGATCTGGAAGAGTTTCTATATAATTTATATATTAATATACTTTGAATATTCTCCTATTACAGGTAAATTGACCATTTTACCATTCATACTATTATATATTCCAATTAGTATAAAAATAAATATAAATAAATCTAGAATAATATCTACTATCAAAAATAATATATTTATAAACGGAATCCAAGCTAGAATAAATGTAAGAACTGGAACTATAACCACCACTATTATATCTATAATCAAAAGTACAATGGATTGTTTTACATGAAACTTAAAAAAATTATCTTTTTGTAATTCCTCTGATATAAAATAAATTAAAATACCAACTACTAAATATGAAACTGCAGATAGAATTTTTTGATTTTGAGAAATATTTTCACTATCCATTAACCTAATGTATTTAGTATCATAAAACAGACAAAAAAACAATCATACTGGCATATGTTTTAATACCAATTGAGCTTAAAGTGCCTCAGATCGAACCGCTTTTAGTATGGATTATAAAAATAATAGAAGGTAATATGTAATATTTTCACACATAATCAATGGGCTCAATTTAACCATTTACTATTCTAGTTTAAAATCTAAAATATATTTAACAGACGTTATTTTATTTTTTGTATTATTAAACAACTTTTTGTCTGCTGTAATGAAATCATATTTCAAAAATTGTGAAAGTGTGACATAAGAAGCATCATAAAAAGATAAATTATATTTTATTGATATGTTTAATATATCTAAATAAATTTCTTTTAAATCATAAAAAATTATTCCATAGTCATTAAAGAGACTTAAAGACTCTTTAGCTACGTTGACATCCAATTTCTTTAATCTTACTGCTGTTGAAAATACATTACCAATCTCATAATTGAGTATTGCTGGAGAATGCAAATTTATTTGCCCTGTATCATATAAATGTTTCAATTTTAGTGCAATATCAAGATGTTCTTCTTTCCGAAATTGTAAATACCATTTAACGATAATTGAATTATCTAGAATTAAATTCATTTCAAGTCTTTTTTACTTTCTATAACAATATCAGAGAAATCTTTGATTTTTAAGTTTTCTCTAATTTTATCTATTTTTGTACCTATTCTTAACCTTTGGCTATTATCATTTATATCTTGCATTCCTCTAAGAATCAACATATTTATTACTTTTTGTAAAGATACTTTTTGGTTATACGCAATATCCCGTGCTTGTTTTATTAATACACTATTTATTCTAATTGTTGTTCTTTCCATTTTATCCATATAACCATATTAGCATGAAGATGACATGATGTCAAGATGTATATTATTAAATCAGGCATTTCGAACCGAATTTATAGGCAAGTTCTATCAATACATTTGAGATATTTTCAAGTGGTAGTGTCGCATCACTTGACCTTGGCGGGATTCGAACCCGCGATTACCAGGATGAGAACCTGGTGTCCTAGTCCACTAGACGACAAGGCCATTTATAAGCAAAATTATAACATAAAATAAATTTACATTTTGTATTTTTTTTAGTAACATGAAAACATGCATAAAGTAAAAGATTTTATCCTGCCCACCAAAGCAAATAACTTTAAATCTCCCCTACTTTCAAATAAAGCATTGACAGTATATTTCATTTTTCTATTATTTATAAATATAATACTTCCAATTTTCGCAATAAAATCAAACGTATCTATATTATCCCTATACAATAATATTAATAAATATAGAGAGGATCATAATTTAAAAGATTATGTATTTAGTAAATCCTTGTCTCAATCAGCTCAATTTATTATCGATGATATACAAAGATATCAGTATTTATCTAGAATAAACCCAATTACAGGATATACGTATTATTCTTTTATTGATACTAAGAGATTTTCTAATAACAATGAAATAATACTTAAAAATTATAACCTATCTAATATCAACACACAAAATATATTTAACTCATATTCAAACGCGATATTAAATAAGACAAATGATATTGGTATAGCGACTCAAAAAATTAATTTTTTTGGAACACCCTCATACATAACAGTTATTCTTACAGCCTACGGAAACTCAAAAAATACGACACCGGTTTTTACAAGCAATACTCGAGGAGAATTTATTGATTACTCAATAATAACTTATACGGATTTCTTACTTATAATATTTATACTTTCTTTAATGTTTTTAGATATAACATTTTCTATTTATTACAATTCTTTTGAAGATAAAAGCATCCCGCATACCAATTTCGCAATGGTTGTAATTGCAATACTTATTATATTAATCTTAGTTATTGGAATAAGCATATGAAGAAATTAATAAAATATAATATTGAAATATTAACTTTGCTCTTCTTCGTTTCTTTGCAAATATTGATTTTTTTGCTTTTTATATCTTCAATAAATTTCATACTTATATATATATTTATAATTGACCTTATAGTCATAGTATCTTTAATTGATGGAACGAAGAAATTTAAAGAAAATGTAAAAGAAAAAAAGATTTCTAAAAATGATAAAAATATATACTTCTATAATCAACTCATAATACCTTTAGTTTTATTTCTATCTACAGAAGTATTCTTAATAATTAACAGATTTAATATCTATTTTTCAGAGCTTACACTTATAATAACAGTAGTATTATTTTTTACATCACTAAAATACTTTGAAGCTTATTTTGAAGTATTTGAATTTAGTGAGAAAGCACATTTTACAATAAATGCTGTAAAGCTTTTTATATTCTTTATACTTATATACTCCCTTTTTGAGGTATCATCAATCCTTTATATATCCCAATATATACAGTCAGCATTTGTACTACTTATATCTTTTGCACTAATATTAATGATAATGCAAAGAAATAAGATTTATTCATTAAAATTTATACTCTACTCTTTTTTAATTTCTCTATTTATATCTTTAATATCTCTTTTAGAAAATATTTATCTGCAGAATGTACTTCTTACAACATTTTCTATATCTTTAATATTTTATTTTTTTGAAAATATACTCCATCATAAATTTCATAATACACTCACCAGAGAGATTATTATTCAATACATCTTAATAATATTAATACTATTTCTTCTAATTAAAGGTGTTGTTGGACTATCTCTATGAAGAAATTAAAGGTTAAAAAACTATCTAATATTCAAGATAAATCTTTGGGAAAGATAAAGTATAAAGATGAGAATATTTTCTTTAAAACAAGATTCGGTATTCATACATTTGGAATCAAAGAAAAAATAACAGTAGTTATACTAGATAATGATTTCAAGGTGAAGACAATTAAGGAAGTTTTGCCAAATAGATTATTTTTTTGGAATATAAAATATAAGAATGTAATCGAGCTAAATGAAGATAATACGATAGACTTAAAAATTGGAGATAAAATTGAAATATACTAGATTAAAAGACCGCCGCAAAAAATATATTACCAGGATCATATCTTAGACCTCCTCCCATATTTTGACCAAATGTAAGATTTGGGCCAAACCAAGGATCCTGCATAGTACCAGATGCTCCAACAGCACCAGTCATTGTTACAAAATGTGTACCAAAAGGATTATCTGGAACATAGAATCCTATAACTACTGGAGAAGAAGGTGATGCATATGCATCTATTTCAGATATAGATGGATTGTATATCAATTGTTGAACACCAGGTAGAGACCCAAATTCCGTTCCCCCATTACCTGTCCAATATGAGACTGCTGAATAAGGATTAAATCCTGTATTTCCTATTAAATTTTCAGCCATAATTGCAGCAATTAAAGAACACCCAGCGTTACTGTAAGTATCCCCAGATGAATCTAATACATATCCTCCCCATGAAGGACATTCTTGAGAATAATAAAATCCAGTATTACAAGGTACATTAGCAGGTATTACACCAGGAGTTCCTTCTGAAAGCTCTAAGCTTGCAATTTTTTGAAGTATAGATTGCTGTTGTTGTTGGATTTGGGAATTGGAAGATTGAAGTGAATTATTACTACTTTGGAATTGAGATTGCTCATTTTTAAGTGCATTTTGGTCCGCAATAAGAGAATCCTCTGTTGAAACCTCTTGGTTATAAAGGCTCTGTGCATCATTTTGTTTTAATACCAATGAAGATTTATTTGCATTAAGAGATGAGATCAAAGCATCCATTTTTATAACTAAATCATTTTCATGAGTCATAGTAGCCTTATAATAAACAACAGACTCAATAGCACTATTAATGTTTGAATTTCCCATAAACATTGTTACTGGAGGTATGTATGTTTCCTCATATCCAGATTTTGCATTTTGATCTATTTTTCCTTTTATAACAGATATTTGGTTCTCTTCTGAGGCAATCTGAGCATTTAAAGCATTTATTTGAGAATCTAACTGATCTATTTGAGCTTTTTCATTATTAACTAATACTTGTTTTTGAAATATTAGCTGTTGATAACTATTGATTTGCGCTTGAAGGTTTGAAATATTATTATTATTTTGTTGTATTTTTTGTTGATTTTGATTTATAAGATTCTGAAGATCATTGTACTGCTGTTGTAGTGCACCAAGAGATGAAGTTGCATTAACAACCTTGGGCTTTGCTAACATAAGAGGATATATCACTATTGATGTAATTAAAAATAGAAATAAAGCTAATCTTATTTTTTTATATTTAAAAAATATATTCATATACTTGAGTCACATTACAATATAGCATAAAGAAAAATGTGTTTCAAATGTTATTTTTTAAGATACCTAGAAATGGCTATAAAAGAAGAGATTGAGCCTATAATAATTCCCAATAAAACTTCAACAAAAATTATTTCCAAAATAAGTAAAGGAGAATATTGAGGTATAGGTATTCCTTGGAAGAAACTTAGAAGAGGTAAAATTACAGACTCTCTATAATAAGTATTTAAAACTAAAAATATTAGATAAAGTATTATTGATGATGCAAATACACCAATTATTCCATAAAATGCACCTTCAAATATAAATGGGCCAGAGACATAGGTATCAGTTGCCCCAACTAACTTCATTATCTCTATTTCCTCGGAGTGAGAATTTATTGTTATAGCAACAGTTATTATTATTATTACAAAAGATATTATAGATAAAAATACAATAAGTCCTATACCAATACTTGTAATAATAGATACAGCCTTTTTAAGAAACTGTACAACACTCTTAAAGTAAAGAATATTGTTTATTTCCCCCTTACTTTGAGATTTTAATTTATATAATATACCCGCAATATATTCTAAATTAGATAAATTATTCGTACTTATTTCATATGATGGAGGTAGTGCATTTAAATCTACCGCCTTTGCAAGTTGAGGGTTTTGCGTTTTTAATGTTTTTTCAAAGTTTACAAAAGCCTGTTTTTTAGAAACATATTTTATTTCTGTTGCCCTATGAGTATTTTCTATATCTTTTTTAACTGCAGATATATAAGAGGCTGGTGCATTTGGATTAAAAAACAGTATGATTTGAGATTTAGATTCATAGTAGTGTAATACTACATTTACAGAATACACAGTCAAGGAAAATATCGATATAACAAAAAAAGTAAGGGTCATTATCGCTATAGAGGCAAATGAAAGCCATCCATTTCTTATTATATGTTGATATGTGTATTTTAAAACTCTTTCCAGTTTAAGCATCATTCGTTATAACCTCCCTCAGAGTCTCTAATAATTCTACCCTCATCCAACGCTATAACTCTTTTTTGCATTGAATTAACAATATCTGATGCATGTGTGGCCATAAGAACTGTAGTTCCCCAACTATTTATTTTATTCAAAAGCTGTATAATATCCCACCCTACCAATGGATCTAAATTCCCTGTAGGCTCATCAGCTATAAGAATATGAGGATTATTCACCAATGCTCTTGCAATAGCAACTCTTTGCCTCTCTCCTCCAGATAGTTGATGTGGAAACATTTTAGACTTAGTTGAAAGACCAACCATATCTAATATATAGTCTACACTTTTTTTGATTTCTCTATTAGTATGGTCTGAAAGTTCTAAAGCAAAAGATACATTCTCAAATGTAGTTTTCCTTGGAAGAAGTTTGAAATCCTGAAATACTACCCCTATCTCTCTTCTTAGGTAAGGCAGGGCTTTTTTATTTAATTTTTCTATATCATAACCTGCAAAATGTATACTTCCAGATGTTAAATTCTCTTCCTTTATTACCAACCTTATTACTGTACTCTTCCCTGCCCCAGAATGGCCTACAAGAAAAACAAACTCCCCCTCATCAATATGAAAATTTATATTATCTAAAACAGTCTTACCTTTATACTCTTTATAAACATTTTTAAAAGTTAACATATTAACTTAGCATATAATAAAAAACATAAATTTTCAATTTAGTTTTATTTCTGAAAAAATAAAAATATCCAAATCCCCGTTGAGAACAGCTTCTGTATCAGAAGTTTCTACATTTGTTCTTAAATCTTTAACAAGTTTATATGGATGTAGAACATAGTTTCTTATCTGATTTCCCCACATAGGAACTTTATGCTCTCCTTTTAAGTCCGATAACTCTTTTTCTTTTTTATCTTCTTCGATCTTATAAATTTGAGCTCTAAGCTTTCTCATAGCATATTCTCTATTTTGAACCTGAGATCTTTCCGAACCTGCAACAACAACGATACCTGTGGGTATATGTTTTAAAGTCACCTTGGTTGAAACTTTATTTACATTTTGTCCCCCTGGCCCCCCACCTCTAGTAGCTGAAAATTCTATATCTTCATCTCTAATTTCAATTTCAGAATCATCTTCAATTAAGGGTACTACTTCTACTAAAGCAAATGATGTCTGCCTCAATCCTTGAGCATTAAAAGGAGAAACTCGTACAAGTCTATGAGTTCCGCTTTCCCTCTTTAAATATCCAAAAACATAAGCTCCTTTTACTTCCATACTCACACTACTTATCCCAGCTTCATTACCCTGTACCATATCTGTAATCTCATATTCCCAACCTTTAGATTGGAAGTATCTTGTATACATCCTAAAAAGCATGTCAGTCCAATCCATAGCTTCAGTACCACCTTGACCTGCATGAATTGAGAGTATTGCTCCATTCCTATCAAATTTTGAAGAAAGATAAGTTTTAAACTCTATTTTTTCAAAATCTTTATCAATTGATGCTAATTCTTTTTCTAACTCTTCTTTTAAACTTTCTGTATCTTCAGATGAAAGTTCAGATAGCTCTCTCATATACGCCACTCTAGATTCTATATCCTCTATATCTTTTACTTCTTCTTTAAGCTCATTTAGCTCTTTCATTTTTGAAGTAGCAATGGAAGAATCGTTCCAAAAACCTTCCTTCAAGGATTCTTCTTCAAGTGCATTAATACGACTTTCAAAAGAAGAAAAATCTAAATTCTTCTTAATATCAATAATTCTTTTTTCTAAGACAGATATCTTATCTTTTATGGAGTCCATTTTTTAAATTTACGTTAAGGAATTTTTAATATAGATTTTACCTCTTCTATTATCTGCTTTGTTGAGTGAAATGATTTTATAATATATCCTGCAGCTTCTCTCGCAAATCCCTCCTTAATAGTTGTATCATCTGAAAGATTTGTAAGAAGAATAACCGGTATATTCATAGTTGAAGGAACAGATTTCAACTCTTTTAGAACATCTAGGCCATTCATTCCTGGAAGCATAACATCCAAAAGTATGAAATCAGGTTTTTCATTTTTTGCCATTATGAGCCCTTCTTCCCCTGTGTATGCATTTATAACTGAAAAATTATTCTCTTCAAATGCCCTTGCATATATAAATGCTATATTTACCTCATCTTCGATAAAAAGAACTTTCATTTTTTTATTATTGTCCATATATACTAAAAATTATATTAGTATACAGTATAAAAGTAAATAGAAAATAACATTTTAAATAATTTACTCTAATAACCTTAGTACTTCGACTCTTCTTGGATCTTCTTCTGTACCAAAACATTCAATATCACCTTTCTTTATAAAATCAATCTCCTTTTTTGTAAGAGGAATCTTTTTTAAAACTTTTCTATGTATTCTTGTCAATTTTCTCATATCTGTAAAAGTTTTTCTGAATTTTTCAAATGAATTTAATTCTCTTAATAATTTTTCCAATACATCATACATAATTGGATCTACATTTTGTTGAAATAAAATACCTCTGGCTTCAACTACTTCTCCATTTTTTAACCTAATAACAAGTCTTGGAACCTTTTTTCCATTTTCATCATAATCATAATAAACATATATATCACCATCATTGAGATACATAAATGCTTTATACCTCTTTTCTATACACCATCCAGTATTATTCCCACTTAAGGATGATACTAATGCATCCTCATCTCCTTGAGAGTATCTTTCCCAATCACCTTTTTTATATTTACATGTTTCAGAAAAATTTGGACTCTGCTGAACTCCATAAATTTCTCGTGCATATAATCTGGAAAATCTTCCATTGTCGCCCAAAAGTATACTTAGATACACATTATGCACGGCTCCTTCATGAATAGGGGGAAACGGATCTAGAGTGGTTTTACTACGACTTGAGAATTCTCCCCATCCCTTATTATACCCTGATAATTTAAGTACTGACCTTAATACTAAATATTTAAACCAAATTGGATAATCTGATTGTCTCATATATTCTATCCAAGAGCTTAAACTTTCATATTGACCTTTTCTTATAACCTCTAATTCCGAATCCGTAAGATTCGGGTTATCTTGGGATTTTACAAGATGATATTCTATGAATCTTTTCAGTGCCTCAGGATTAGGGTTATCTCTAAAAACAGAGTGTCTTGACTCAAGATTACATAAATAAGAAGATACTAAATCAGGCTGTTTAGCAGAAAATTGTACTTCTGCAGAGTTACTTAATTCATATCTTTCCAGAGGATAAGTTATTTGCCTTTCTTCATTTTCCAAAACATTAAGATTATATATCTTTTAATCTTTAAACCAAAATTATTGTTTACTTATATATAGTAAATGCTATAATAAATTATATGAATGACACAATAAATTACTCTCAGCCAGGAAGTTCTAGAATAAGTCCCATATCAACGTTACTCTTTTTTATAATTTTTATACTTGGAATATTAATATCAATCCCAGTCATAATTGTAAATATTTATGTAGGTATAGTCCTCATAATATTAGTTACCATAATTGCAAGGATAATATCTCTTGCTGTCAGAACTACTCCTGAATGGGAAAGAGTAGTTATCTTAAGATTAGGGAAATTTGATAGAATAAAAGGTCCGGGTATTTTTTTTATGATACCTATAGTTGAGAATATAGCATATTGGATTGATCTAAGAACAGCATCAATACCAATAAAAGCAGAGCAAACATTAACAAAGGATAATGTTCCAGTATCTGTAGAGGCAATACTTTTTTGGAAAGTAAATGACCCTAAAATGGCAGCTTTAGAAGTTGCTAATTACAAAGATTCTGCAGATTTAGCTGCTCAAACTGCGCTAAGAGATATGATTGGTAAATCAGAGCTCTCCACTATATTATCTGATAGAGAAAGCATCGACGCAAAACTTCAAAATACAATTGCAAATAGAGTAACCCCTTGGGGAATCACGGTGATATCAGTTGAAATAAGAGATGTTATAATCCCTGAGAATTTACAAAATGCGATGAGCCAAAAAGCTCAAGCAGAAAGAGAAAGAGAAGCAAGAGTAATACTCGGAGACTCTGAGAGGATCATTGCTCAAAGTTTCATGGATGCGGCTGAAAAATATAAGGGGAATCCTGCAGCAATGCACCTTAGAGCCATGAATATGCTTTTCGAAGGATTAAAGGAGAAGGGAGCGTTAATTATAGTACCATCTAGTGCAGTTGACACAATGAATCTGGGTGGTATTGTAGGATTGAAAGAATACCAAGAAGAAACACAAAAAAAGAAAGAATAAATGAAAATAGTCATAATCGGGCCAACAGGAGTAGGCAAAACATCTGTAGCATACAATATATGCAAAAAATTCCAAGGAGAGATAATAAGTGCAGATTCAAGACAAGTATATAAATATTTGGATATTGGAAATAATAAAGAAATTTTTACTGATGTTAAAACACATCTTATTGATGTCATTACCCCAGACAAAATATATAGTGCATATAAATTTAAATCTAGTGCTAAAAAAATAATTGTAAACCTTCAAAAAGATAACCTTCTCCCAGTTATTGTTGGGGGAACAAATTTTTATATAAAAGCACTTGTCTATAACTTAAAACTTAGCAAATTAAAAAATAAAAATTACACTGGCCTTTCTAACAAAAGTATTGATACGCTACAAGAGATTCTAAAAACAAAAGACTATAAATTTTATCTAAGTTTAAATAATAGTGACAGAAATAACAGAAGAAGATTAGAAAAATACATACAATCTGAAAATCTAGATCCTATAAGATCATATAAATTTGATAAATCTTTTAAAATAATACAGATAGATTTTGACAAAACAAATCTTTTTAATGATATAGAAGCAAGGACAAAAGAAATGATAAAAAGAGGACTTATAGATGAATGTAGAGAAGTTCTATCAATGGGATACAAAGAGACAGCCCCAGCCTTTCAAATGGTAGGATATAAAGAGACTATACTTTATATAAAAGGCGATGTAAAAACAATCAATGAATTAGAAGATTTAATAAATAAAGATACATATAAATTAGTAAAAAAACAGATTACTTTCCTAAATTCATTTAAAGAAAAAGTAATATTGCAAAAAAATAAGGTAATAGATTATATAGAAAGGGAAAATCTCACTTCTAAGTGAGATTTTCCTAAATTAGTTGAAATTATTAGAAATTAAGAATTCGAGCTTATTTAACAGCTGCTTTCAAAGCTTTACCAGCTCTAAATGCAGGAGTTTTTGTTGCAGGAATACTTATTTTAGCTCCTGTTTGAGGATTTCTACCTTCTCTTTGAGATCTTACTCTTACTTCAAATTTACCAAAACCTGTAATTAATACTTCATCTCCTTTTTTTAATGCGTTAGTTACTGTTTCTACAAATGCATCTACTGCATCATTTGAAGCTTTTTTTGTAAGTCCTGTCATAGAAGCTATTTGATCTACTAAGTGTTGCTTTAACATAATTAATCACCTCCTTATTTATTAATGTTTCTAGATAGCAAAGACCTTATGTCGACAATAAGAAATGCTTTATCTAAAACATTAATTAAGAGTATATATTTTTGATACTGTAAATGCAATATATTTTCATGATAATACGACAAAATGGCTTATATAAAGCATAAAAACCTCTATTTTTTTTCGTAAATTTTTTCTAATTCCTTGTCTGTATAGAGTTTATAAGGTTTCTTCATAAGATCCATAAACATTTTCCCGTCCATATGATCTATCTCATGTTGTATAAGGTGAGAGTAAAATCCCTCAAACTGATAAGTTCTTCTTTTTCCAAATTCATTAAAATATTCTACTGCAATTTTTCTTGGTCTTTTAACTTTTCCAAAAAGATTCCCTTCATTAAGAGACATGCACCCTTCCCAATCAGATGACAAACTTTCATCTTTAAATAATATTTTAGGATTTATCATTACTTCCCAGTCATCCTCAACATATATAACAGACATACGAATTTTAACTCCTACCTGCACACTTGCAAGACCAACGCAGTTATCTACTGATTTTCCATAATTAATCATTTCTGAGGCTAAATCTCTTAATTTTTTATCAAAATCCTTGACTGGCAAAGATTTCTGTCTTAATATTGGGTTTCCCTCTTTTATTACATTTATAGCCATTTTATTTCCAAGAAAAATTTAAAATTCCTTTATTTGATCTTAAAACCATACTACAATCTTTTTTATGTATTTTTATAACTCCTCCAACCCCTACTCTTCCTACAATGCTATCTCCTTTTTTAGGGTTACAACATTTAGATAATTTTATAGTGATATTATCAAATATAATATTATTTTCAATAGTTGGATCTTTTGATATATTTGTATTTTGTATTTTTTTGTCTTTTTCCTTCTTATTTTTTTCAATATCTACTTTATCTTTTTCTTTACTAAATTTTCTTATTTTTCTTTTTATTCCTGGATTTTGGGCTATTTGCTCCCAGCTCTTCTTAGGAATATTAGAATTTTTATCTTTAATAATCTCAACGATATCTCCTGAAGAGAGCTGATATATCAAAGGAACCATTTTTCCATTAACTTTAGCACCTTTTATGGAATTCCCTATTTGTGTATGTATAGAATATGCAAAATCTACTGGAGTTGAGCCTTTTTTCAATTGTTTCACCATATACATAGGTGTAAAAACAAATATTTTGTCTTCAAACAATTTTAATCCACTAATATCCTTACCTCCTGAAAAAGATAAATTTTTAACCCAATCAAATTGATCCTTAGAATTCCCACTTTTATAACTTATATGAGAAGCAGGTCCAAATTCATTATACTCGTGCATTTCATATGTTTTTATTTGTATTTCTACTAATTTATTATCTAATGCTTTTACTGTAGTCTGTAGAGCCCTAAAACCATTGGATTTAGGTCTTGAAATATAGTCATCAAATTCTTCAGGTATATATGTAAAAATTGTATGAATTTGACCTAAAACTTTGTAGCAAAGTTCAATATTACTTACAAGTATAGTAAATGCCCAAAGGTCATTTAGAGTAAAAATAAATTCATCAGAGTAATATCCATATATTTTAATAATTTTGTTATATATGCTGTATATGTTTTTTCTTCTTCCAAAAATATCTATATTGATATCGATTTTATCCTTGATATATTTTTTAAGTTTATCTGAATATAGGTTATCTTCTTTATAATCTTTATCAATAACTTCTAGGATCCTTTCATATATTTCTGGATTTATTATACTAAAAGATAAATTATCAATTTCAGATTTAATTACATTTAAACCTAAATATTCAGATATTGGAGAATAAATATTAAAAATCTTTTTTGCAAAATCTTTTTTTAAATCTTCATTATCAAAATTTCCTTCTTTCAGAAGTGTATACTTATCTATAATTTTAAGTATCAAAACTCTAATATCTCTGCATGAAGCTATTAAATATTTCTTCAAAGCATCAAAATCTTGTTTATCCACATTTTCGCAAACTGACAAAATGTTATCCACATTTTTCATTCCCCTTTTGATGTTAACAAATATATGCCCAAATTCTTCTGCAATAAAGCCATCATCATACATATCAAAATTTACAAGAGAAGATATTATTGTTATAGAATCTAGATTAAAATTTATACAGCTTATACATCTTTCAATCTTATTACTTTTTTCAATCTCACTTCCATCTTTCTCAAGAAACATATATGCTTTCCTTAAAAGAATAAGGTCAATATCTGTTCCATTTTTTTTTATAAAATCAATCAAATTTACAAAATCTTTTTTTTTATCATTCATGATGAGTGAGGTTTTAAATCTAATATTTTTAATTGTAAATCGCTTTTTCCATTCCAAGTATTTTCAGTTATATTAAATGCTATATCCACATTTCCAAATTTAACAATTTCCTCTGGAGTATATATTGATGAGAACCAAATTGAATCAATATATATATTCTTTTCTTTATCCGTTAGCCTTAATTTAACAAATTTCTTTGAATTGCCTACATTTGATGCAGACATAACAATACAAGAGTATGAAACAAAAATGGGTTGAGGATTCCCAACTCCAAATGGTTTCAAAAGATTAATTTGATTATATAAATCATAATTTATGTTTTTAAGATGTATTGGAAAATCAATTTTTAAAACTTTATCTCGTATACGCCCCTTTAAAAATTCTTTTGCATAATTATTAGCATGTAATTTTAATTTTGGTATATCTTCAAATTTTATTTGCAATCCTGCAGCAGCTTCATGTCCTCCATACTTTATTAGATATTCTTTTCCCTTATCTAACATATCTACAATATTGAAATTTTCAATACTTCTTGCAGAACCAACATAAACTCCTTTACTTTCACTAGATGTTATAGCTATAGTAGGTTTTCCACTCTCCTCTGTAATCTTCCCTGCAACAAGTCCTATAATCCCCTCTCCCCAATTATTCGAGACTACAATATTAAAAAAATCACTTCCATCTATTTGCTTCCATGCCTCTTCTAATGCATTCTTGGTCATATTCTGCCTTTCTATGTTAAACTGATGTAGTTTTGATGATAAATTCTCGGCCGCCTTCTTATTCTTTGTAGAAAGTAATCTAAGAGAATGTATTGGGTCGTAAAGCCTCCCAGGAGCATTAATCTTAGGTCCTATTACAAATCCTATATGATATACATCTACTTCATCAATATTAGAAACCTTTATTAGAGAATCTATCCCTGGCCTTTTTCTGGAATTTATTATCTCTAATCCCATATTAACAAATGCCCTATTCTCTCCTATAAGCTTTGATACATCACAAATAGTTGCTAAGCAGACAAGATCTAGATACTCACTCATATCAAATTCATTTTTCTTATTAAGTGCACAGGCCAATTTGTATGCAACCGCTGCACCACATATTTCAGGTCTACCATACCCTAATGCAGGATGAATATTTACAAAACTTTTTGGGATATTTTCAGAGATCAAATGGTGGTCTGTTATTATTAAATCAATTCCCAATTTTTTAGCAAGCAAAGCATTTTCTGTATCTCTTATTCCACAATCAACTGTTATTACTAAAGTATAACCTTCCTTTGCAAACTCTTTTAATTTATCTCCATTAAGTCCATACCCTTCTGTAAATCTTGAAGGAATAAATGGAAATGCATTAGCATGCATCTTATTGTATAAAAAGTCCCAAAGTATTGATGTTGCAGAAATCCCATCTACATCGTAATCTCCATATATAAGTATCTTCTCTTTGTTTTTAATTGCCTTTTTAATCCTTGATACCGCAGTTTTCATGCCATCAAATAAAAAAGGATCAAAAAGATAATTCGGATTTAAAAAATACTCAATTTCAGAAGGTGAAATATTCCTGTTAGCAAGGAGAATTGCCAAGAAACTATCTATACCCTTATAACCAGATACATCAGGATTCCTATATATATTCCAATAGGCCATATTAAAAATTCTCTCTAACTTTTTGCTCTATTTCTTTATAAAGATCTTTATCTTCCTTCAATAGTTCTTTAAGCGAATCTCTACCTTGTGCTAACTGTTTGTCTCCCATTCTAAACCAAGCCCCTGATCTTTCTAAGATTCCCATCGATACTGCAGTATCTATTAAAGCACTTTCCTTTGAAATCCCATCTGGAAAAATAATATCAAAGCTTGCTTCTTTAAAAGGAGGTGCAACTTTATTTTTTACAACCTTAGCAACAACATTATGCCCAATAACATTATCTCCTTTTGTTATTTTCTCCTTCCTTCTTATATCAATTCTAATAGAAGAATAGAATTTCAAAGCGTTTCCTCCTGTAGTAACTTCTGGAGATCCAAACATTACTCCAATCTTTTGTCTTAATTGGTTTATAAATATCACAGTACAATTGGAGCGAGCAGATATAGATGTTAGCTTTCTCATTGCCTTTGACATTAACCTTGCCTGAAGACCTATTGATGTATCTGACATCTCACCTTCTATTTCAGCCTTAGGAGTAAGAGCTGCGACTGAATCTACAACTACAACATCTATTGATCCTGAACGTATTAAAGTTTCAACAATCTCTAAAGCTTGTTCTCCATAATCAGGTTGAGATAAAAAAACTTCATCTATATTTACACCAATTCGTCTTGCATATTCTGGATCTAAGGCATGTTCAGCGTCTATATAGACTATTTTCCCACCCTTTTTTTGTGCTTCAGCTATAATATGTAATGCCAAGGTGGTTTTTCCTGAACTTTCTGGCCCAAATATTTCAATTATTCTTCCTCTTGGAATTCCTCCAACACCTAATGCATAGTCAAGAGAGATTGCTCCAGTGGAATATACCTCCACTTCCATGTTAGGCTTCTCTCCCCATTTCATGACAGATCCTTGTCCGAACTGCTTTTCTATTTGGGATAATGCTATTTTTAATGTCTCATCTTTATTGAAATCAAGCTTATCTGTAGTTTTTTTATCACTTTTAGCCATATTAAAATATATATAATCTTAGATAAACCTATTATATCAAATAATCAAGTATATTTACAAAAATCAATTAGATCTTTTAGATAGGTTTGCAAACTTTGCTTGTTCTTTTATAAATTTGATTTCTACTTGACCAACTGGACCATTTCTATGTTTTGAAACAATGACATCTGCAATACCTTTTCTATCCGTATCCTGGTCATAAAGTTCTTCTCTATGAAGAAAGATTACAACATCTGCATCCTGCTCTATAGCACCAGATTCTCTTAAATCTGAGAGTTGAGGAATTTTTGAAGTCCTATTTTCAACAGCACGAGAAAGCTGAGATGCAGCAATAACAGGGACTTTTAATTCTCTAGCCATATTCTTTAAAAATCTAGATATTTCTGAAACCTCCTGAACCCTATTTTCCTTATTTGTTCCAGCTATAAGCTGTAAATAATCTACTATTATAAGATCAATATTTTTATCTATATCTAATCTTCTTGCCTTAGTACTCATTTCCATAATGCTTTGCCCAGGAGTATCATCTATGTATAGATTGGCCTCTGAAAGCCTTCCCATGACATCAGCCAAATTTTCTAATTTAGATGAATCAAGGTGTCCCATCCTATAATCCCAAAGATTCATTTCTACTTGAGAAGATATTAGTCTATCTGTAAGCTCAGAATTAGACATCTCTAAAGAAAACATAGCAACATTCTTATTTCCTCTCAAAGAAGCATTTCTTGCTATATCTAAAAGAAAAGAGGTTTTCCCAACTGAAGGCCTTGCAGCAACAATAATCAGGTTAGATTCTTGAAAACCTCCCAATATATTATCTAAATCTACAAAACCACTAACTATACCTCTAAGTTTATCCTTACTTTTCTCAATCTCTTCTGCCCTCTTATAACTTTCAGATAATAGCTCTTTTAATGGTATAAAATCAGTACTAATATTTGATGAAGAGACTCCAAAAAGTTTTTTTTCAGATTCATTTATAACATCTGATATATTCTTGTTTTCATCAAAACTTAAATCCACTATATCTGCACCAGTCTTTATAAGTTCCCGCCTTATATATAATTCTTTGACTAAATTTCCATAATAAACAGCAGATAAAGCACCCGCTGTATTTTCTACTAATTCTGCTAAATAAACCTCTCCTCCTATTTTTGATAATAATTTCTTCTTAGAAAGGTAAGTTTTAACACTCATTATATCAACTGGTGAACCTTCCTGAAAAAGATTTACTATTGCATTATATATCTCTCTATTGGAATCGAAGTAAAAATATTCTGGTTTTAAAAACTCAACAAGATCTAAAAGAGAATCTTTACTCATTAAAATAGCATTTAAACAAAGTTTTTCTGCTTCAAGATTTTGTGGTAATCTTTTGTCCATTAACTTTTAAAAACTACAACTTTCGTTTCTATATCTTCTTCTTCAAAATCCTTCTCATCTACCTCTAAGATATCTACTTCTTGAGGTGCTACGCCATACTCCTCTAGAAATTTATCTACACCTTCTAATGGTAAATCTTTAGTTTTTTCAGTTTTATAGTGCATTGGAATAACTATAGAGGGATTAATATCATTTACTAATTCTACAGCTTCTTTATAATCTATTGTAAAGTGTCCCCCTACAGGAACAAAAAGTACATCTACAACAGATAGCTCTTCTAACTGCTCTTTTGTAAGTTTTTGTCCTAAATCCCCAAGATGTGCAAAATTAACTTTATTGAAATTTATTGAATAGATAGTATTAAAACCTCTATCTTGTCCTTTATTTTTGTCGTGATATGTTTCAATCCCTTGGACAATAACTTCCTTTACATCATACTCACCCGGATTACATATTTCAAAAGTATTCTCTCCTTTGTATTCTCTGTTGTTATGATCTTGATGCTCATGAGTTATTAAAAGAATATCTGGATTTTTATTAAACTTTGGGGGATTCAAATCTGCAATTTTAGAATAAGGATCAATAAAAATACTTGTATCTTTATCATTTAATGTAAAAAAAGCTTGTGAAAAATATTTTATTGTGACTTTGCTCATCGTAAAGATGAGTATACCAAAATTCTCAACCTTAGACAATCAATCGTCATACACTATACGTTCTGAAATGATTTTACCAGATTCATCTAGAACTTTTTCTACTACCCCACTATTGCACTTTATCCTTACAACAGTTTTGACACATACACCCTTATCAAAATACTCAGTCATCTCTATACCTCTATCATTCATATAGTATCTTTTTAAAAGAGTTTTATCCTCTCCAAACAATTCACAATGACGAAATCCTGGTCCTTCAATTGATTTTGAAAATATACTTCCAGAAGGATATTTAATTATTTTTGTACAAAAATCTTCACTAGGAAAACCTTCTAAATAACTAAGAGAATCATTTTCACAATTCATAAAAACACCCCCTCATCATATACTTTATGTATATAATTTAATTGATTGAAAATCAATAGGAAAAGAGTATGGGAAGAATTTAAACTCTATTTAGTGTTTTTCCAGATTTTCTACTAAAAGATTTTATCTTCCCTGACAATCTTTTTATATAAAGCAAATCTTCAAACGGAATATTTTCAGTTATCTGTAATGTATTAATAACTTTTTTCCCTTTAACTATTAGAATTTCAACACGATTATCATCTGTAATTCTGAATGAAATCCCATCAAACTCGCATTCTTCATCCAAAGAAAAAATTCTTCTTATCTCTCCGTTATTTAAAGATATAGGTGGCATGAAAAAAACTTGTGTGAATTTACCTTCATAGTCAGGATAATAATATGGACTTACATCTCCATTACACTCAGGCTGTATACATTTTAAAGAGTCATCTACATCATCTCGTATTCTTGAAATTACTACCCCTTTGGGTATTTCAGTAAAATCTTTAAACCTTTCTTGTAAGTTCATAGGAGAGTATTATAACACCTGAAATATTTAAAATACAATAACTCCAATCCATAAATTAAAATGTTTATTTAATAAGAAATTGAATTAATTTGGATACGATTTTATTTCTAAAATCAGTTTTGACAAATTTTCCTTATAACTTGAAAGATATACCTGATATTTAATACCTTCATATTTTCCATAAAAAAAACATTCATTACCAAAAGTATAGATCTTCTTTACAATCTCATTTCCAGACCAGGCAAGAAATTCTTTTTTTGCAATTGTACAAGCATGTTCTCTTGTTAATTTTGTTTCCCAAACCCTTTCTCCATAAGGAGGGTTTGAATAAAAAGAGGTTTGCTTCCTTATTCCATAAACATTATCAGAAACACTTGTAAATGTGTTTGGTAAATTTATTGTATTTAATCCATTATCTATTAATTTTTCAGGATAATATCTTTGATTAGAATAGTAAAATCCAAAAATAACAGTTATTAGACAAAATAAAAACATAATCAATACTAAATATATATATTTTTTACTATTCTTAGATATTAACCAGAATATAAAACCCAAAAAAGATATAAGTATTATTAAATATGAAACATCTAGCCAAACTCCATTTACATAATTTATGAATTTTTGATAATCGTTGAGGGAATATGAGATTCTATTAAATAGAACATAAAAATAAAGTAAAATTCCAGATAACCAAGAGGTAAATATTAGAATAACAGCAACTCTTCTGGAGAAAATTTTTTCTTTATTAAACTTCATATTAAATCTATTATATACCCACATTAAAAATTTTAATAATTCAAATTGATTTACAGTTAAAAAAAAATTCTGTATAATGATTGGGTCATGAAAAAAAATATACACCCAGAATACAAAGATATTAAGGTAACATGCCTTTGTGGTAACGTTATGAATTTAAAATCAACATCAGGTGATTTGAATGTAGAACTTTGCTATAAATGTCACCCGTTCTATACAGGAGAGCAAAAGATAGTTGATACAGCAAATAGGGTAAAGAGCTTTACTCAGAAATCTAAGATTGCTGAGAAAATGAAAAGTGAGATGTTAAAAAAGAAAGAGAAGAAAGAGAGTAAAAATATAAATAAAGATAAAAAAGAAAATAATATACTCACTCTTAGAGACATGATGAATGCTTTAGAAAAATAAAGTATGGATCAAAACAAATACTTAGATTATAAAGAGAAATTATCTAAGTTAAACCAACAAATTAAAGATAATCCAAAAGAAATAGAAAATTTAGCTGACGAATATAATGAAGCTATAACTTTTGTTAATGATTTTGAAGAAATATCCAGATTAAATACTCAAATAGAAAACAATCTTACTATAAAAGATCCTGAACTACTAAATATAATAAAGGATGAAAATAAAAATTTAGAGAAAAGAATTTATCAAATTAAAAATAAATATAATCCTTCAAATATAAATGATTCAAAAAATATAATATTAGAGATAAGAGCGGGCACAGGAGGAGATGAGGCAGGGTTATTTGTAAAAGATATGTATGAAGTATATAAAAAGTATATTGAATCTAAAGGATGGAAGCTAAATATATTAGATATATCATATAACGAATCATCTGGAATAAAACAAATAATAGCATCTGTTAAAGGTAATATGGTTTATGGTAATTTCAAATTTGAAAGTGGGGTACATAGAGTTCAGAGAGTTCCAAAAACTGAAAGTGGAGGCAGAATACATACCTCAACAATATCAGTTGTGGTATTGCCAGAAATACAACCTAAAGATTTAGAAATAAGTGAGAAAGATTTAAAATTTGATTACTTCAGAGCCTCTGGTGCTGGTGGGCAACATGTAAATAAAACTGAATCTGCAGTAAGAATTACTCATATACCAACAGGAATTATTGCAGTATCTCAGGCAACTCCATCTCAGCTTCAAAATAAGCAGACTGCAATGGAGGTACTCAGATCAAAACTTTATTCAAAAATACATGAAGAAAATTTAGAAAAAAATTCTAAAGAAAGATTATCACAAATAGCTGGAAGCAAAAGATCTGAAAAAATTAGAACATATAATTTTCTACAAGATAGAATTACTGACCATAGATTAGGAAAAGCAGAAAACTTTCATATCTCAGACATATTTGAAAAAAACAAACTTCAAGAACTTATAGATAAAATAAAAAATGAAAATTGAGGATATATTAAGGTCTAATAACCAAGATCTTATAAGATTAGTAAAATATGTAACAAAAAAGGATCCATATAAAAATACTGAATATAATATTAATAAGAATGAAATTCAGAGAATAAAGAAATTAAAAAAAAGAATAGGTAAAAATGAACCTATTGAATATATAATTAAAAAAGCATATTTTTCAAAATATGAATTCCTAGTCAATAAGAACACATTAATACCAAGAGTAGAGACACAGATTATACTCGAATACCTAAAAAATTATAAAAATATACTTGATTTAGGATGTGGATCTGGAGCCGTTGGCATATCAATAAAAAGAAACAACCTTAAAATAAATGTTACACTTTCTGATATATCAGAAAAAGCATTATATATTGCAAGAAAAAATGCACAAAATTTAGATATAAAAATAATAAAATCAGATCTTTTAAAAAATATCAAAAATATTAATATATATGATTGTATATTTGCAAATCTTCCATATATCAAAGATTTTGACTCTTTACCATATTCTGTAAGACTCTATGAGCCTAAAATAGCCCTTATAGGTGGAGGTAAGCATGGTCTTGAAAAGATAGAAAATCTAATAAATCAAATAGAAGAAAGGAAATGGAAAGGGGATCTTTATTTAGAAGTTGACCCTTTCCAAATAAAATATATAAAAAAGAAAAATTTTATAATAAAAGATCAATATGGAAAAAATAGGTTTATAAAAATTATTTTCAAGTAGCACCTTTAACTTCTATTGCTTTTTGGAGCTGTGTATCAATACCCTTTTCAAATTCTTTTGCAGAAAATTTAACTTTCACATTAGGTATTATTGGATTCTGAGGAGTAATCCACCTACCTGAAGGAAGTAACCAATGCTTTGTTGTAAGTACCAATAATGCCCCATCAGAGAAATTATATACATTTTGAGCAGTCCCTTTACCATATGTATTCTCTCCTACTACAACAGCTCTATGATAATATTGCAAAGCCCCTGTAAAGATTTCTGCAGAAGATGCAGTTTCACCATTTACAAGTATAACTAAAGGTGTATTTTGAAGATTACCTTGATAATTTGTATCAAACTGCTGGATACCCCCTCCCCTACTTTCTTGTTCAGCGACTAAACTTCCTTGAGGCAAAAATTCACCTGCAGCATACACAGCTGCATCAAAATAACCTCCAGGATTCCCTCTTAAATCTAAGATAATTTTTGAAGGATTCTCTGCTTCAACTTTTGACATTGTACTTGAGAAAGAATTTTCCCATTGTGATAATGTTGAATCTGAAAATCTTAAAATTTGAACATCCACTACTCCATTCCCAAGATTCTTTACCACTTCGCTGGATACATGAATATTTTGTCTTTCTATTTTATAATTTTTAAAATTACCATTTATTGTATCTATTCCCAAAGTTAAATAAGTCCCACTTTTACCTCTAACATCATTTACTAAAGTGTTTATATTGGAAATATTCTTTCCATTAAAAGTTTTTATTATATCTCCATCCTCAAGGCCAGCTTTTTGTGCTGGAGTATTTGGTAAGACCTCATTTATAATAATATTTCCTGAATGATTGAACCCTAAAGCAACACCTATTCCAGCAAAGGAATTACCAGATATTGCATCATAATACTGAGATGCTTGAGAAGGTGAAAAAAATAAAGTATGAGGATCTCCTAATGAGTTTACCATACCATTTATAGCACCATAATATAACTTTTTATTATTTAAATTCTCATAATAATAATCTGTATGTATTACATTCCAAACATTATTAAAAAGATTTGGGTTTATACCATTTGATGAAAGAGGACTTGATATATTGCTTTGGGTAAAAAATGATGAAGGAGAAAAATTAGAACCTGCCCAAAATCCTATTGCAAGGCAAACTATCGCAAGCAGAGATACTGTAATATATTTATTAAAAAGAATATTTTTCATTAATCTTCAATTATACCAACAATGTCATCAATTTGTATATTAACATTATTCCCGTTATCTAGATTTAGATTACACTCTTTACCTATGGAATTTATTGAATTTACCCTTCCTGTATATCCCCAATAAGGATACGAAAATATTTGAACTTTATCAGAAACTTCTACTTTTTTTATATCAAAAAGTTTATCATCTCTTTTTGACTTATTATCCGATATAACAAAGGCCATATTTGATTGATCTATAAAAGCGGGAGATTTGTGATTCTTTTCAAGAGAGTAAAAACAAGAATTCTCAATTACACCAAACCCATCCGTAACTCCAACAGTTATTGGAATAGAATTTACAAAATCTTCAATACTTTCATTGTTCCTCAGTTCTATACCATTACCCATTATCCCTACAACACCAACAGCCACAGATTTTTTGATAATCTCCATAGTTATTAAATTACCTACATATATTATATCTCCAATAACAGAGGCATTGATATTTTCTAAATTCAAAAATCCTTTGTTATCACATAAATATCGAAAATTTGCCTCTGTGCTAGGTCCAAAAATATATCTTAAATCTATTTTCAATACTGGAGAATCTATTACAACCCTACTTTTATCATCTGATATATATGATACTGTACCAGATATTTTGGATATATTTACTATATCTTCTGGATATGATTTTACTAAAATAAAACCAGAAGGAAGATGAGATAAATCGACTATACCATCTACAGGCGCCTCTATTTGTTTTTTCCTTTTTTTAATAATCGGATCACCCTTATGAACAATTTCTCCATTTTCAACTAGAACATATTTCACAAAATTAGTGGAAAAATCAGAAACTTTTATCCTATATGACATCTTACTAATATGTCCTTTAGATATAACAGTATCATCAGATATAATATCATTTAAAGATACCATAAGATGAGTATCAGGATCTATAAATCTTGAATATTTATAACTATGTATGTATGCTATTTTTTTTAAAAAAACTATCTCCATAATTTAAAAAACTAAATCCTGAGAATTTTCTATCCAACGAGATATTTCGATAGGAGTTAATTTATCAATATCCTTAGTATATATAAACACCTTACTTTTTGATATTAACTCAACATCTCCTCTTTTATTCCCTATGGATACTCCATTAGGAAGTTTTATAGTTATATGTGCTGTACCATTAACAGGTATATTTATAAGATCATTCAGCTTAACATTTATTTCCTTAACACTTTCATCATCTATAACTTTTATAGGAATAATTAGAGATTCATTTTCTTTTTTATCAAAACTAATATGGAATACATCTCCTATATGATTAATTTTAGAGAATATATAATCATCAGGGAGAATGCCTAAAAAAGGAAAAATATTTGAATTATCTGTATAAAGAGATATTATTCCTCGTATATCAAGTCCATATAGAAGCGAGAATATTGCATAATTGCTATCAGATAGAAATTGATATATATCACCACTAAGTATAAATATAGGGACAGAGTCCTGAGGTTCAAAAGAGAATGATGAAAGTAAATTTTTATTTAAAGTTGAAATTATTGGTAAAAACAACTCTTCTCGGTAGGACAAAGATTGTTTTGTTAAAGCATTATAAAGGTTATATTTTTTAATTTTTCCATTAAGTATTGAAAATTGAGAAAAATCTTTGATTTTGAATAATTCATCGTACATAAAATCAAAAGTTTTTTTAGAACTTGTGAAATTTATATTCCCTGATATGAAAATATTATCTCTTGATACATTAACTACAAAACAAGGTATATCATAAAACTTTTTTGCAAAATACTTTGTTTTATCATTTAAAAAATTCTGATCAATATTTATAACCTTTTCTGTGATTTTCAAAAGATCTTTTTTAAAAAAATCCAAAGATGTATAAATTTCAATGTTAAGATCATCATCGGGAGAATGATAACTAAAATTATAAAGTAAAACCTTTATAAATTTATTAATGAATAAAACTCTGTCAAAAAGGGGATTAAAAAATTCTTGGACTAAAGATATTTTTTTTGATGATAATACTTGTCCATCAAAAAAGATAAAACCTTTTATATAAAAATTATCTATTGATATTATTATTTTATAATTCTCTCTCCTATCTTTATTTTCCATTTTTTGGGCAGATGTATTTTTTTATTCAGTAGAACTAAAAGGCATTAAGGCTACTATTCTTGCACGCTTAATTGCCCTAGTAACATTCCTTTGGTGTTTACTACAATTCCCAGATCTGAATCTAGAGATTATCTTACCTTTTCTTGATACAAATTTCTTTAATCTATAAATATCAAGGTATGAAACCTCATCAATACCATTAGCACAAAGGGAACAAGTTGATAATCTTTTATTTAATTTCTTCTTATTTTTATTTCTTTTAACAAATTGAGCCATAATTTAAAAAGGTAAATCATCAATTGAATCAACTATATCTTCATCTTTGACATTGTCTTCTGAAGGTTTAGAAGCTTTTTTACTTTTTTTAGGAGTATCATTAACTACCCCCTCATCCATATCAGCAATATCTACATCTTTAGATAAAGGAGAAAGTACTACCATATTATCTGCTCTAATCTCAGTTTTATTGTAATTAACTCCATCTTTTTCCCACTTTCTATTCCTTATTTCACCTTCTATAAAAACCTTTGTTCCAACTTTTAATAATTGAGAACATATTTCAGCTAGTTTGTTCCAAGCCACAATATTATGGAATTCTGCTACTTCTTGTACATTTCCGTCAGAATCTTTCCAAGAACTATTTGTAGCCACAGAAAAGCTACATACTGGATTTCCATTTGGGGTATATCTTAACTCAGGATCCCTTGTTAAGTTTCCAATTAAAAGTGCTTTATTTAATGATCTTGATGCCATAATTTTATATATAAAATAAACTAAACATTTTTTTGCGTACTTACAGTACTAAAATTTCTAACAGAAAAAATACTAGATCTTATTACTTCTGATGTAACATTCAAAGATTTTGCCAATTTAACGATATCTTTTCTTGAAAATTCTTTCCCCTCTTCTAAGTTATACAAAACGTAATATCCTTCTTTATGCTTCTTAACAGGATAAGCCAAATACCTTTTACCCCAAACATCCTTTGAGGCCATTGATAGACCTACATCATTTATTAAATTTTCTACTTTACTGAGAACACTTATCCTTACATTTTCAGGCAAAGAAGGTTTAAGAGTTAACATCAATTCATACTTATTTTTTTTCATAAAATTTCGTACCTTACATACAAAATATATCATAATAAGTAATATTTATCAATATTCATTAAGTATCTTTTGTATGTTCTTAATTTCTTTATTATCTAATTTTATTTTTTTTAAAGAGACTTTATCTAATACAATATCATTTGCCATTGATAGTAATTCCTTTTTATTCTTTTTATTCGAATTTTCACAAAGATAATTATATATTTTATCCCTTTTTAAGGTATATAAAGATACTAGTTTAAAGTAGTACATAATTTTGGTAAAAAACGATGTAATTAAAATTGATATTAGGAGGTAAAGAATAAAAAGATATAAATTAAAATAAACTATAGATTCAAAGGTTTTATATATAAAATATATACCGAAAACAAAAAGTACAATAGATACTATAAAATTAAATTTAAGAGATTTTTTTCTCATTGTAATATCTTCTCCAAATTATTTTATATATTGGAATATAATAAGGAATTTTATTTAAAACTGGTATTATTGGGATGAAAAACAATATTGCAATAAATACGCTAAACGTTAGAAATGCCATTAAGTCTCCCGAAGGGGAAGTAGAATAAGGAGGTATTTGATATAAGGATGTATATAAAAATAACCACCAAGGACCAGGATAGTTTCCCTCCTCTTTTAAAATCCCCCACTGATCGCCAAGCATAGAATAATTTTTAGCCATATTTGCAAGTGGAGCACCCTGTAAAAATAACAATTTATTTTGGAAATTATATGAATACACCCCGTTATTCCCTTTTAAATTATTATCTAAAAGGTTTTGAAATACTCCAGTCTGAGCCAGGATTAACAAATCGTTTTCCATACCCTGAATGGGACCATATTCTCCATTCTTAACAATAACTTTCCCCTTATAGACTTTAGCTGAATTCAAAGCTTTATAATAATTTTCCTCATACTTATTTAAAAGACTCTTATCATAGTGGGATAAATAAAAATATTGATTCATAAGAGTCTTTACTTTTTGAGATAATCGCGAATAAGTTATTAAAGGATCTATAAAAAAGACCTCTTTGGGGTGTACAGAAACAGTTACCCCCTCAATTCCCTCTGGCGATATGAATCCTACAGATTGTGCTTGTCCATTTTTATTATAGGGAGGACCATAATCCTCCAGAGAGGAGATTCCCAATATATTTCTAGATTCCACTTTTTCAAAACCTACCGGACTACTCTTAGAATAAGACATAATTGACAGGGGTTTCATTTGTGGAGATTTAAAAAGTAAAGCTAAAATTAGAATAAAAGCTAAAACTGCAAAAAAAGCATATAAAAATTCTTTTATAAGATCTGATTCTTTTTGTTTATATTTATCTTCTTCATTCATATCATTCAATTGGGGGTACAACCCCTTTCTTCCTAACAAAAAATAAATGTATGCCAAGAAGCGCTACTAATATTATTGGAAGTATCACTACATGCAACCCATAAATTTGACTATTATTTAATATATTAATAAATCCAGTTAATCCAATCGCATTCATTGCATCTTTAGCTTGCACTTGGTTCCATTGTGCAAAAAATCCCCCACCAATAAGATAGCCCAAGAAAGCTTCAAACATAGATATTCCAAAAAGCATAACCCCCAACATCCATGTAATAATCCTTCCTTCTCTCCAACCTGCCATAAAAAAAACTGAAATCATATGTACTATCATGAAAAAAAAGAATACCTGAGCTCCCCAGAAATGTATCGATCTGAAGAAAAGTCCTAACGAAGAGTATTGGTACCAAATGGGTCCTTCTAAAACCATTATTATTCCTGATGATATAACGATAACAAGACTTGCCATCGTAAGAACCCCAAACATATATACAAAAGAGGATACATACACTGGTAATGTATCAGGAAGCATCATATCTGGGTCTAAATCTTTTTTTATCTCTTTTTTTACTACCCTAGTTATATTCATATATTATTATTTCTTCTTATTTTTTCTTTTCTTACTTGAAAAATTTGGATATGGTAAAATTATAGCTACAATAAACGCCACTATTATTAAAATGTATATTGCTATATCTATATATATTGAATTTCCACCACCCATATTAAACATTGTAGTACAAAAATAAATTAATTCAACAAATAAATTTTGATTACATATAAAAAATCGTATATAATACTAATCTATTATGATACAGGATAATGTATTACTATTTAGAGTAATCAACGGCTGGGCTATAAACCCATTTTTTAATGCATTCTTTTCCTTTTGTGCTCAATACTTAATATTCATATTTTTAATTCTTGTAATAATAATTTGGTTTTACAAAAAACCATTATCAAAAGATGTTGATAACAAAAGGATATTCATGTTATCAGTAATATCTTCGGTTATATCTTGGTTGATATTAGATAAAATGCTGGGGTTTATTTATTACGAAAAAAGACCATTTGTAGCGTTAAAAAATGTACACTTACTATTCCACTATATACCTAATAATTCTTTCCCTTCAGATCACTCCGCAGTAACAATGGCACTAGCTTCAATGATATTTGTATATAATAAAAAATTAGGATGGTTTTTCATCGTATTATCTGTATTAATAGGTTTTTCCCGAGTCTTTTCTGGAGTACATTTTCCGTTAGATATAGTTGTTGGGTTTACCTCTGGAATTCTTGCAACAATAATAGTTTATATACTAAAAGATAAATTAGAACCTCTCTTAAATTTAGGAATTAGTATTGGCAAAAAGCTTCATATATAAGGATAAGTATTGAGTAAGCCGAATTCTGTTTTATGTGTTTATCTATCTTGAGTAAATATTCTCACATTTACTTCTTTGCGTTTAAAACTTGCTGAAGGTGGAGGTTACACTGCCATGGTAAATCACTTTCCATGCGGTAGTCTCTTACACTGCCATTTCACCCTTACCATCACTGGCGGTATATTTTCTGTTGCCCTTATTCTAAAGATCTCTCCTTACTATCTATTAAATAGCACCCACTTCATCTTGCGATGTCAGTTCGGACTTTCCTCACATCCTTTTTCAAGGAAAGCGTAAACACTTACAATACTTATCCTATACTTTAGTATTATAACAAAATCTTATTAATATGGAAAAATGCACGTAAGGAAGTATCAAACGGAAATGATGATGTATAGACAGAAACTACAAAGATAGCAATAAGAGCTATTACTATATATACTAGACTCCAAATCAAGGATTTCTTAACATAAGTATATTCAGGTATATACTTACTCTCTGCCTTTTTATTATTAGATTTCAATATTTCTAATTCGTATTTTAAATTCTTCTTCTGAGCCATACTATATATGTTGCCATGAATAATGAAATATATTATACTAAAAATTGTATAGTTTATACAATGATACTGTCTCATGCAAGAGGTAAATTTCGATACAAAAAATATAGTTGAATCTGAAATAAATTCAGAAAAAAATAAAAGAAAGAGATTTAAAAGATTTAGAAATTGGTACTCATCTTTATCTCATAATCAGAGGTATGTTTTTTGGATAACTAGTATTATTGGAATCGTTTTAATCTTAGGAGTGCTTTCTCTCTTAATAATACTATTTAGACCATCATCTTCTGATATAAAAGCAAGTAATGTAAAATTCAAACCTCTTTACTCAAAACCCAAATATACTCCCCCTAAAAAATATGTAGACCCACTTGATGGAGTATATGTAGATAACAAATCAGTACTTGATAGACCTGCATTATCAGTAATGATTGAAAACTCACTTCCAGCAAGACCACAATCCGGACTATCCAGTGCAGATTTAGTCTACGAAGCCCAAGTTGAGGGAGATATTACTAGATTTATGGCAGTTTATCTTGCACATTCTCCTACAATGATAGGTCCAATAAGGAGTGCAAGACTATATTACATAGCTTGGGCTCAAGGTTTGGGATCCATTTATACTCATTGGGGAGGCAATATTTATGCACTTGAAAAGCTTCAAAAAGATAACATACCAAATATAAATGCCTTAACTATGGCATCCAGTGGGGTATCGTGCTCTACACCTAACTTTATATTTTGCAGACTAGATACCAGATATGCACCACATAATGGATATGGAAATACACAAGAAATTTGGGCACTTGCAAAACAACAGGGGCTATACTCATCTCTTACATTAGGAAAAAATATTGTGCCATATACATTTGCAAACACTCCAAAGCAATCTCAGCTAGGGCCAAATGGTTCAAATATAACAATATTTTTTGACCAAAATGTACAACCTTATTCTGTAAATTGGGTATATAATCAAAGTACAAACAGTTATACAAGATATAACGGAGGAACTGAGCAAATAGATGCAAATACACAACAACCATTGACCACTAAAAATGTAGTAATACTATATGTAAATGGTTATACAACAAGTTATCCAGGAGAAGGGACTACAGAGGCTGCTGCACCTATATGGATTTTACAAACCACAGGGTCTGGAAATGCATATATATTTAATAATGGAAAAGAAACAAAAGCAACATGGACAAAAACATCTTCAACTTCAAGAATGACATTTACAGAATCAAATGGAAACCCAGTACAATTTCAGAGAGGTCAGATATGGTTTGAGATCTTAGAACCACAAACAGGGTCATTTACTTATACTCAAGGGAGTTAAAATGATAGATAAATTTTTGATATCCAAAGTAAGAGTAAAAATTTTAAAATTATTCCTTCTAAACGTTAATAATACTTACCACGTAAGAGAGATTGTGAGGCAAACTGGAGAAGAAATAAATGCCGTAAGAAGAATATTAAAAGAATTGGAAGATATAAGATTCCTTATAAGCGAAAGAAATGGTAATAGACTATATTATGTTCTAAATAAAGAGTTTGAATTTTTTAATGAACTTGTTTCAATATTTAATAAAGAATTTGGATTAGGTAAAAAAATAATAAAGCATAAGACCAAAATAGGAAATATACGGGTAGCATTTTTCACAAATTCATATTTATTGGGGAATAGAAAATCAGATGAAGAAATTGACCTTGTTATTATAGGGAGTAGTATTAATTATATCTATCTTGATAAGTTAGTAAAACAGTACGAAGAGGATAATAAAAAATCTATCAATTATACTTACCTTACACAATCAGAATTTGACAGCTATAAAAAAGAAAATAGCCATTTTTTATATAATGTTGTATATAAAGACAAAATTATTTTAATTGGAGATTCGAGCTTTATATATTTGTAATAATTTGCATAAAACCAAAAGTTATTCTAAAATATCACACTAATGCGAAAAACAAAAAAATTTTTAATAGTTATTATTCTTTTATATGTAATATCTATACTTATAGATATCCCTAAGGTACAAATAAATCTTAAACCAATAGGAATAAATTTTAATCATACAATAAACCATATAGCGATTAATTTGAAATCTGTAGGTATTGATTATGTAAATAATTTAAATCCATCATTAGGGTTAGATCTTAAAGGGGGATCTCAACTAGTACTTCTTGCAAATGTATCCAAAATACCACAAAGTGAAGTTTCTAGTGCAATGTCAGCCGCAAGGAATATAATTAACGAAAGAGTAAATTTGTATGGAGTTGCTAATGCACAAGTCTATACAGAAAAATACGGAAACCAGCAAAGAATTGTTGTAGATCTTGCTGGTGTAAAAAATCTTAATGAGGCAAAAAAGTTAGTAGGACAAACTGCAAAATTAGAATTCCTGACACTTAAACCTAATATAAATTTACAATCAATAGTAACTCCAACAATACCATTGCAAGATTTTAATCCAAAAACAAATTTAACCGGAGCAGATTTGCAAAATGCTACAATAGTATATCCTCAGGGCAGTACCACTCCAAATATACAATTGAATTTCAAATCAGAGGGACTTTCCAAATTTTCACAACTAGCAAAAGCAAACGTAGGAAAACCAATAGGAATAATTCTTGATAATCGTGTAGTAGAAAATCCAGTTATAAATTCTAACCTTGCAAGTGGAGTTACATCATCACCAGTAATAAGTGGAAATTTTACACTTTCTCAAGCTCAAACATTAGTAGATCAGTTAAATGCAGGTGCATTACCAGTTCCAGTAAAGCTTATTGAAGAAAATACTATTGGAGCAACATTAGGAAAAGCATCTATAGATGCAAGTCTTATTGCAGGATTCATAGGTATAGCTATAATATTAATTTTCATGATTTGGAATTATAAATCACTAGGCATACTTGCAGATTTTGCACTAATACTTTATGCTCTAATGGCCTTTGCAATATTTAAGATAATTCCTATAACTTTAACATTAGAAGGTATTGCGGGATTTATTCTATCGATTGGTATGGCAGTTGATGCTAACATTCTAATCTTTGAAAGAATGAAAGAGGAAAATATTGAAGGTAGATCAAGAAAATCTGTTGTTGAGTTGGGATTTGCAAGAGCATGGAACTCAATAAGGGATTCAAATGTATCTACACTTATAACAACTTTTGTTCTATATATATTAGGTACTTCTCAGATAAGAGGGTTTGCAATAACTCTAGCTTTAGGTGTAATTGTTAGTCTTTTTACTGCGGTAACAATTACAAGAAGTTTACTTGAGATATTTTATATAAAATAATTTTATGAATCTAAACATTGTAAAATACAAATATTTCTATATAGCATTTTCTTTAACTTTAATGCTATTAGGTATTATTTTCCTTATAGTATGGGGGCTTAAATTTGGTATTGATTTCACTGGAGGTACAAAAATAATTTATAACGTAAATACAAATGAAGTTACAAGCATAGAAAAATATGTACCTAAAAATATAAAAAATGGCTCAATTATTGAACTTACAAAAAATCAATATCAGATACAAACTCCCCCATTATCTCAAAAAGTACTTACAAAAATTGAGAATAATATACAATCTAAGTTCCATCTTTCTAAACCTCAAAGTATAACAACAATAGGTCCTACCATTGGATCAGAACTTACTCAAGATGCAATATACTCAATAATAATAGTTATAACAGGTATAATAATATACATAGGTTGGGCATTTAGGAAAGTTCCTAAACCAGCAAATCCCTGGGTTTTCGGGGTATCTGCTGTATTGGCAATGATACATGATGTCATAATAGTATTTGGAGCATTTGCAATATTAGGACATTTTTTTGATGCACCTGTAGACTCTTTATTTGTTACCGCAATACTTACAGTGATTGGGTTTTCAGTACATGATACAATAGTTGTATTTGATAGAATTAGAGAAAATTTAATAAAGACTAAAATTATCAATTTTAGTGATATTGTAAATAACTCATTAATGCAAACATTAAATAGATCTTTAAATACATCATTTACTGTACTTTTAGTTTTATCCGCACTTTTTCTACTAGGGGGAATAACTATCAGATGGTTTGCAGTTGCACTCCTTATTGGTATATTTTCTGGTACATATTCTAGCATCTTCGTTGCAAGTCAACTTTTAATTATCTACAATCAATACAAAGAGAGAAAAAATGGAAGTTAAAAGACACTACACATCAGGGGGGATACTTTTAAATTCAAAAAAAGAAATATACCTTATATATAATAAAGATAATAAAACATACCAATTACCCAAAGGTCATATTGAAAAAGGAGAAAGTAGTAGGATTGCAGCATTAAGAGAAGTAAAGGAAGAAACTGGATACAGAAATATAAAAATAATATCTTCAAAGACATTTAAAATCTTCTATCAATTTAAAGATAAATGGAATAATTATAGAAAAAGCGAAAAAAACACTATATATTACATTATGTCACTGATAGATGATCAAAGAATAAGGACTAAACAACAAGATGAGGAAAAATTAGATGGAGATTGGTTTACCATTGATGATGCAATAAAAAAGGTATCATTTGAGAATATAAGAGACGTCCTCTCTGAGTTTAAAAAAACCGAAAGTCTTTAATATTGGATAAACCATTTTTAAAATCTCTCCCACTTTGATATTTCTTTCCTTCTTTTTGTATCAGATTAACTTTTATATAAAAATCTTTACAAGCTATATATAAATCTTTCTCATTTGGAAGTATCTGTAATCCATCTTTAGACTTTATATCTGATACAGTTGCATCTTTAATATTTACAATAGTGTTATTATTCATATAAAACCAAGCAGGATAAGAAGCTCTAATTAGATTTACAACTTCATTCGCATTTTTTCCAAAATCAATTTTAACTTTATCTCTTGAGAAATCACTTACATAACAATAAGTTGCAATTGAAGAGTCTTGTTTTTTAGGTACTATCGTATTAAACGTATAAATACTCTCATTTATAAGATCTTTAGACTCTTTAGCCATTATGGTTTCTAACTCATCATAATTATAATTATCTTTGATATAAACTTTTTTTTGAGAAATAATATCTCCTTCATCCAATTTTTCATTCATTTTTATAACAGTAATTCCAGATTCTTTTTCTCCATTTAAAAGTACAGATTGTATTGGAGTTGCTCCTCTATAAAAAGGCAAGTATGAAGGATGCACATTTAAGAAATTAGACTTTTCAAGAATATTTTTAGGAATTATAGCTCCAAAAGATGCTACTAGAGAAAACTGTACAGAAGATAAGTCTATATCTTGTATCTCATCATATGAGAATATTTTGAAATTCTTACTTTCACAAAAATCAAAAAAATCACCTTTTCTGTTTTTTAATACAACAAAAAGTATATTAAAATCATCTATTATCTCTTTTAATACCTTTAAAGAAAAATTTGATGATCCCCAAAATGTTATGTTTTTTAATTTTTTAGATTTCATTTCAAATATATGATATCATATATAACATATATCATTTAGTTTAAACATGGAAAAATATGACACAAAATATAGAAATAGCAGTAATAGTAGTACTTGCACTAGGAGTAGTAGGTACGTCTATATACTTTCAACAAAAGATAAAAAAACAACAAGATGAATTTAGCAAAAAATTAGAAGAAGAGAATAAATTAGCTGAAAAGAAAGAGCAGGAAATGGCTTCTTCAAAAGCTAAAGAGATAATATTAGATGCTAAAAACAGAGCGTTTGAAATTATAAAGAATAGTGAAAAGAAAGAATTAGAAGTAAAAAGATTAATAACAGAAAATGAGAAGAATATAACTCATAAACAAGAAATATTAAACCAAAAAATCCTTTCTATAGAACAAAAAGAATCTAGTATAGAAGAGACAAAGAAAAAAATATCCAAATTAAGAGAAGAATTAGCTTCCAAATTAGAAGAAGTATCTTCCATGAGTAAAGAAGAAGCTAAAAAACTACTTCTAGAACAAATTGATAAAGAACTCATTGATGAGAAAGCTAAGAAAATAAAAGATTTTGAAGATGATATAAAAGTTAGGAGTGATGAAATTTCAAAAGAAATCTTAATGGATACAATGGAAAAAACTGTTAGCGAATATATTGGATCCGCAACTACTTCTATGGTAGATCTTCCTAATGATGATATAAAAGGTAAGATTATAGGTAAAGAAGGAAGGAATATAAGGGCATTTGAAAAAATTACAGGCGTAGACTTAATTCTAGATGATGTTCCAGGAACGATTACAATATCATGTTTTGACCCGTTAAGAAGAGAGGTAGCAATTGTAGCAATGAAAAAACTCATTGAAGATAAAAGAATACACCCAGGTAAAATTGAGGAAATGGTAAAAAAAGCAAGAGAAGATGTATCAAGAGAGATAAGAAAATTTGGGGAAAAAGTAGCTTATGATGCAGGGATAAATGACCTTAGGCCAGAATTAATTTCACTATTAGGTAGAATGAAATATAGATATAGTTATGGGCAAAATGTAGCTACACATTCTTTAGAAATGGTGCAAATTGCTGCAAATCTTGCTCAAAGCATGGGAGCAAATGTATATTTAGCAAAAAAATGTGCACTATTCCATGATATAGGAAAAGTTTTAACCGCAGAACAAGAAGGATCCCATGTAGAAATTGGTGCTGAGATTGCAAGAAAATACGGGTTAGAAGATGAAGTTATAAATGCTATTTTTGCTCACCACGATATGGCAGAACCTACATGTATAGAAAGTGCTATAACAAAAATTGCTGATAAGATATCTGCAAGTAGACCTGGGGCAAGGAATAATTCGGCTGAAATGTATTCAACAAGAATTCAAAAATTAGAAGATACTGTTAAATCATTCCCAGAAGTCGAAGAGGCTTACGCAATATATGCGGGAAGAGAAGTAAGGGTAATAGTAAAACCTGAAGTAGTAGATGATGAAAGAATGAAAATTCTATCATATGAAATTGCAAAAAAAGTTGAAAAAGAAAATACTTATCCAGGAACTGTTCAGATTACTCTAATAAGAGAGACCAGATCAGTTGTAAAAGCAAAATAAATCTATGAAAAGAATATTATCTAAAGATTTAAAAAATCATATAGGAGAAACCATCCTAATAAAAGGATATATACATCAGAAGCGTATTATGGGAAGTATAAATTTTATACTTCTAAGAGATAAAGATGGAATAGTACAGATAGTAGTAAAAGATAAAAAAGAAATATCCAAAATTAAAGATACAATGGATGAGAGTGTTATAGAAGTTATAGGAGATTGTATTAAAGAAGATAGATCAGTAAATGGAGTAGAAATTCATAATCCAAAAATAAAAATAATATCCAAAGTTAAATCTCCTTTAAAAATTGAAATTAACAAGCCCATTATAAATGCTAACATAGATACTATTCTTGATAATCGAGCAATAGTTCTAAGATCATTACAACAGAGATCAATATTCAAAATTCAAAGTACTATGGCAAATGCATATAGAGATTACTGTCTATCCTTAGGAGCAACAGAAATATTTGTACCCACTATAGTTGGGAATGCTACAGAAGGAGGCTCTGAATTATTTAAAATTAAATATTATGATAAAGCTGCATATCTTGCTCAATCTGCACAATTATATAAACAGACAATGGTTGCTATATATGAAAAAGTTTTTTCTATAGCACATTCATATAGAGCTGAAAAATTTGGAACCTCCAGACATACATCAGAATTTATTCAATATGAATGGGAAATGGGATTTATAGATTCATATAAGGATATAATAAATTTTGGAATAAATGTAATAAAATATATAAAGGATAAAGTTGAAGAGAATAACAAAGAAGATTTGTCAATACTTAAAAAAGAACTCCCATTATTGCCTAGTGATATCCCTGTAATTAAATTATCTGAAGCACTTGATTTAATATTTCAAGAGAGAGGAATTGATCATAGAGGTCAAGGTGATTTAAATCCTGAGGATGAGAAAATGATTTGTGAAATATCAAAAGATAAATATGGTTCAGATCTTATAGTTATAACACACTACCCAACGTCAAAAAGAGCTTTTTATACAATGCCTGACCCTAAAAATCCTGAAGAAACATTAAGTTTCGACTTCATATTAAGAGGAGAAGAAATTGTCAGTGGAAGTCAAAGAATTCATGATTATGAGTTATTAAAGGAGGCAATTATTAAAAAAGGTCTTGATCCTAATGATTTTGAAAATTTTTTAGAAATTTTTAAATTTGGAATGCCAGAAGAAGGAGGATTGGGTATGGGTCTTGAGCGGTTAACACAACAATTTCTTTCATTACAAAATATAAGAGAGGCTACTTTGTTCCCTAGAGACGTGAAAAGACTTACTCCATAATTGCGTTTGTATAATAATAGAAAGTATCTGTTTGATTATTTGATAGATATGCAGTACCCGAAAAAATGTATATTGGGACAAGATATTGAGAGTAATTTCTAGTTTCATAATATCCTAAAGAAATATTATTTATATAAAACTTAGATATATCATAACTTTGAGATCTGTTTATATTATATGGATCACCATTTAATGTTGGATATACTGAAACTAACTCCCCATTTCCTGATTCAATATTTTTAAAAGCTTCAGATGGAGGCATTACATAATATGTACTAGAAGGTCCAATTTTATAATTTATAAAACTTCCTGATATTACACCCGATAATGAAGATAAATCAGTTTCATCTATTATAAAGTTTATTAATGTTTTCTTAGGATTATATGAATAAATCTTATAACCTCCTACGTGTTCCCTATAAAAGACATAGTATGCATTTGGTATACTTCCAGTAGAATTTGATAAAGATATTGTGTTATTAGCTATTGTAATAGGTACAGATGAAAAATAATTCGAATTTACATTTATAAGTGGCTCAGATACATTATTCGGGTTAGTGTATGAGAGTTGCTGTAGAAATTGATACACAGACTGACTAGCATCCGATGGAGAACTAAAATCAAAAACAGATCCATTACTATTGGAATTTTGATAATTAATGTAGCTATCCATTGATCCATTTAATCCTATATTAAATGACAAATTTTCAAGATTAAATATCAAATTATGGTTCTGAGTAATCCATTCATATGTATATGGATTTATATTTTTTAAAGTGGGTGAATTTAAGCCCATACTAGAAACAATATCTGATGCAATATTAAAAGAATCAAGAGTATACTGAGGCTGTATCAGTTTATATACATTTATAGTTTTAGGATAATTCGTTTCCTCAGAAGTTGGAGCATCTAATATGAATTGTGCAGACTTATTAGTATTGGTTATATAACTTGTAAATTTAACTACAGGGACAAGTCCGAAACCCTCTTGAGCTTTTAGACTATTTTGATATTTAATATAGTTTGATATCCCTGAGGTTATAGCATAAACTAAAAATGAAAATAAAAGTAAAATAACAAAACCTATTGCACAAAGGATTAGTACCCTTTTTGTTGTAATGATAACCCTTGTAAGTCTAGACATATATAATATATAATAGTATTTTAAAGATATAAATTCAATTTATAATGAAAGTAAGAACTAGAATAGCACCTTCCCCTACTGGAGATCCACATATAGGGACACTTTATCTGGCTATATTTAATTATGCCTTGGCAAAAAAAAATAATGGACAATTTATATTAAGGATTGAGGATACAGATAGAGAAAGATTAATAGAAGGATCAACAGAAAATATACTCTATTCACTTAAATGGGCACGAATAGAACCAGATGAAAGTATATTAAAAAAAGGTAAATTTGGGCCTTACATACAATCAGAGAGATTAGAAATATATAAAAAATATATAGACAGACTAATAGAGAATAAAAGTGCCTATTATTGTTTCTGTACAAAGGAAAGATTAGAAAAACTAAGAGCAGATCAAACCAAAAATAAGGTTCAGCCTAAATATGATAAACATTGTTTGTTATTAACCGATAAACAAATTAAGGAAAAGTTGGGAAATAATACTCCTTTTGTGATAAGACTAAATGTCCCTCAAAATGAGGAAATCGTATTTAATGACCTTGTAAGAGGAGAGATAAAGATTAATACCAATACAATTGATGATCAAGTTCTTTTAAAATCAGATGGATATCCAACATATCATGCTGCAGTAGTAATAGATGATCACCTTATGAAAATAACTCATGTTATGAGAGGAGAGGAATGGATATCTTCCACTCCCAAGCACATATTAATTTATAGATCTTTTGGTTGGGACATACCAGAATTTATTCACTTATCACTACTAAGAAATAGAGATAAATCGAAAATATCAAAAAGGTATAATCATACATCACTAAATTGGTATATAAAAGAAGGTTTTCTTCCTGAAGCTCTAGTTAATTATCTTATACTGCTAGGGTGGTCTCACCCTGAAGGAAAGGAAATATTTAATATTCAAGAATTCATAAATAAATTTTCTTTTGACAGAATAAATAAAGGTGGACCAATATTTGATTTAGAAAAATTAAAATGGATGAATGGGGTATATATAAGATCTAAATCAATATCAGAGATCAAAAAACTATCAAAACCATTCATAAAATACAAGATTGAGAATAAAAAATTAGAAGAAATACTCAAAACTATACAGGAGAGATTAAAAGTTTTCTCAGAAATAAATGATTTAATATCATTTTTCTTTGAAGAACCAAACATAGAAAAATCTATTTTAGAAGAAAATTATTCTTCTTCAGAAGTAAAAGAGATATTATCGCAATCACTTAAAATAATTAAGAAAAATGGTATAAATGAAGAAACAGAGAAGCTATTACGTGAATATGCAGAAAAAAATAAATATAATATTGGGAATTTCTTTATGGTTATAAGAATTTCTATTACAGGAAGGAAGATCTCTCCTCCTTTAATTGAAACAATGAAAATCCTAAGTGAAAGTGTTATTGAAAAAAGGATATTAAATATTATAAATAAAATTTGATGGGAGATAGTTTAATGGCAAAACCTTACGCTCTGAACGTAAAGACTCTAGGTTCGACTCCTAGTCTCCCAAAATACAAATATTATAAATCACCATATTAAATTTAAATTCCACAAAAAGGAAAAATTCGAACAGGAAGCTTAAGAAATAGATATTATCTACTATACTTTCTTCTTAACTTAGACGAGAAGAATGGTACTTTTGCCTTACTATAGTATATAGAAAATATAGTAAATATAACTATCAAACTTCCAACAAGAAGTAATATATAGGTTGGAAGATCAAATCCAGTATTAGGTAATGCAGTACTACTAGATGAGCTTGTAGATGTTGTAGGCGTAGAAGATGTAGAACTTGTACTCGTAGAAGATGTACTTGTAGTTGATGAAGAACTACTATTAGATAAGGCAGATGTTAAATCAGATGGGATTTGAGCGTAATAAGATGTACCATCCGAAATGGTGTAGCCACTCATTCCACCTCCAACACTTATAGGAAACATAAAATAAAAATATCCATTATATGCGAATGCATCACTTGTAGCTAAAGCCCCTTCTGCAGTAGGGATACTTGTAGCTGTGTTCCAAGGCTCTACTACTCCATTTGATCCAATTTGAGAATAATATACAGAAGCACTATCATTATTAGAACCATTATTCGAACCAATTGTATATATATATCCATTATAAACAACAGAGGAAGTTGCAAATAAAGCTGTTGGTATTGATGATGTACTTTGCCAAGGCTCAAGAACACCATTAGGTCCTACTTGAGAATAAGACACATATGTTACAGTTGAATTAGTATTATTAGTTGGGCTTCCGCCTACAGTATAAACATAACCTCCATATTCAAATGTTGAAGCTAGTGAATTTCCTATATCTACAGGAGCAGATGATGTACTTTGCCAAAGACCTAAAATTCCCCCAGGCCCAACTTTTGAGTAATATACAGGATTTGAATAAGAACATCCATTTGAATTTTCTACACAACCTCCAACTGAATATACATAACCGTTATATGCTATTGTTGTAGAGCTACCAATAAAAGATGGTAATGATGAAGTAGTCTGCCAAGGCTCTAAAACACCATTAGGCCCTACCTGTGAATAATATAAAGGTGCCTGTACAAAATTACCACTACTATTCACATATCCCCCACCAATTGAATATATATACCCATTATATGCAACTATAGAATTGCCCCTAACATTCTCAGGGAGAGAAGATGTTGTCCCCCATGTTCCAACCTGACCATTAGATTCTATTGGGGCATAATAGCTTGTAGGATTAATAGTATATGTTCCTGTAACATTAGTACCCCCTAATAAGTATACATATCCACCATATTCAACTGGATTTGAATATATTTGTGTATTAGCAGGAGGTAAAGATGAGACACTTTGCCAATTTAAACTAGATGCAGTTGCTGCATAAGAATTATGCAAAAACAATATATTTATGAATAAAAATAAGACGAAAGAAAACAGTGTTAATTTAAATACTCTCATAAGATTTATGATATATTTTACATATATTTTTGTCAAACATATGTAAAATATGCCTCTGTAAAAAGAATAATTGATTAAAATAAATTAAAAATTATAAACAAATTTAATCAAAATTAGATAATATTTCTTCTTTTTTTATATCACCTTCCCTTAGTACATTAATTTTTTTGGAACTAATATCTATGATTGTCGAAACCTCAGATTCGATTTTCCCTGAATCTATAATTAAACTTATTAAATTAACTTTATCTTTTGGTGTAGTTGTTAAATATTCCTTAATAGAGAATGGAGTAGGATTATCTGATATATTAGCAGATGTAACAGTTATTGGAATTTGAATAGATTTTATTAAATTTAGAAGATCTAATCTATTAGGAATCCTTACCCCAATAGTATTATCATTGGATATATATTGAGAGAATTTAGATTCTCTCTTTTTTAAAATCAAAGTTAACTTACCAGGTAAATACTTATTAATCAAAAGTAAAGCTCTATCATCTACATAAGCAAAATCCTGAATCATATCTATATCAGAAAATGCAACTGATATATTTTTATTTTTTCTATTTCCTTTATATTTTAATAATTTAAGTAATGCATTATCTGATAAAGCATTTGTACCTAATGCATATGCCGTATCTGTGGGATAAATAAAAAGATCCTCATTTAATATACATTCACTTGCAGATGAAAAATCCTTCTTTATAAATGACATTTCAATAAATTAAAAATGAATTTATTTTTTTATATTAATCTTCTTTAGGATCTTCTTGAGATGAGGTTCCAGGCTCATTAAATGAATTTCTTCTATGAGGAGGTTTATTTAATTCAGTACCATTCCTATCTAGCTTCAATGCTATTCCAGCTAATACTACTACTCCTCCTGCAGCTTTTAATATTTTTCCCCCCATATCTTTTATTCTATCTTTTTCCATGAGAACAATTATACAATTAAATTATATTTCAATCAATTCCTTATAGAAAAATCCATATTTTGTATTTTTGAATATGCTATCTTAAAGCAAAATACCATGATAAATATAAATACAATATATAGAAATATCAATGAAGCTATCATACCAAAGTTATAAAATATGTAAATAGGAAAGAAAATATAAAAAATAGCTATTAAAGTTGAAACTAAACCAGAAGGAGTAGTCGATAAATCTTGTATATCCCTTTTTGCAAAATTTGGGTAAGCTATCCCTAATGAAGAAAAAAGAATCGCAAGTCCTAGCGAAATAAACAAAACAAAGTTATAAAAATAAAGTGTATAAACCAAATTGAATCTTAATATGAGACTAAATAGTATTGAAATTATTAATGCATGTAATAATATAAATGTCACTGAAGCCCAAGTCTTTTGAGAAAAAATAGATTTTCTGTTTAAAGGAGATGAAAATATTATCCATCCAGACCGTCCTTCTTGAGAGAATGATGGAAAAACAAAATAGAGCCCAAATAAAGTTATAAGATATCCAAAAGTTATGCAAAATGCAGAAAATATAAATTTTTCATAACCTAAAAGGTTAAATTTTGATATAGAAAATAATATTATAAGTATCAATATAAAAACAAAAATTATTATCCCAGAATTAAATATCTTAATTTCTTCATTTATAAATTTATTTAAATCTTTTGAAAATATAAAATATTTAGGAAGACTTACCTTCCAGAAAGATTTATTTTGCCCTCTTAAAATTCTCAATTCTGAAAATTTAGATAGATATATATATACAACAAATAAAAACAATGATTCTAATAAAAGAATCAAGAAATTATAAAATGAATTTATATTCAAAATAATATTAGATAAAATATATTGAGGAGAAAATGATGGCTGTGTTGTCGAGATAAAAATATCTTCAAAAGATTTTATTGAATGTGATTTGAACAAAGCTCCCAGATTAGGCAGATAATGGATTATAAAAATAATACCCGATAAAACAGCTATAATATAAAAGAAAACAAATATTCTATACAGATTAAATTTTTTAAAAATTATATTAATAAGACTTGTTATCAAAAAAACCAAATTTACTACTAAAAACGAAAATACAAAAAGAGAAAGTATAACAAAGAAATAGTATACATATGAAAAAGAAAAAATATAAAGATATGAAAATATTAGAGGAATAGAAAAAATAATGATGAACATCGTGGATACTATATAAGTCTTTATAAATTTGAAATCTAGTACATCTCTTGCACTTATAGGTAAAGAGAGCCAGAATGCTTCTTTTTCTCTTACAAGAAATGAGTAAATTGATTGAGTAAAGATTGACAGAAAATCAACATATAATATTATAAGCAATGTTAAAGAAATCAGATTAAAATAAACAGCTTTATCGATTCCAATATTTTTAAGATTATAGAAAAGAGAAATAAAAATTAGGAATTCTAGTAGAATAATTATAAATATAGAAAGTATAAAGAAAAAAATAACAAATTTTCTTGCAACATTTTTCTCTTTAAAGTATCTACTGTTTGAAAGATTTTCGTATTTTATTAAAACGTTAGTTTTATTTTTCATCTACTATATCAAAAAATACTTCTTCTAAACTATTCTTTTTACTAAATTCTTCTACTTCTTTTATACTTCCCTCCATCTTGAGCTCACCTTTATCAATTATGCCTACTCTATGACATATTTTCTGAGCGATATCTAAACTATGAGTAGATACAAATATAGATCCACCTTTTAATACAAAATCTTGCATATATTTTATAAACTTTGAAGAGGAAATTGGATCAAGGCCTACCATCGGCTCATCTATTATAAGAATTGAAGGATCATGCATCAAGCTTGCGGCTATTATTAATTTTTGTTTGGATCCTCTAGAAAAATCTTGTATTTGCAAATTTATATCTTCATCTATATAAAAAAGATCCAATGTTTCCTTTATTTTTGCATCTTTATCTGAGCTTGGTATTCCATACATATCAGCGAAAAATCCCATAAATTGCAAAACGTTAAGTCCCTCATATACATATGGTTCATCAGGTATATACCCTATTTCAGATTTATACGAAATATCTTCAATCGGCTTACCATTAATTTTTATATCACCCTTATCCTTCTTATAAATACCT
>JAJYWX010000004.1 GCA_021791275.1 bacterium
TATTCTTAGATTTATACTTATCTTTTAAATATGCTAAATCGGGACCTTCCCCTGTTATTAAAATCTTTAAATTATTATTAATTTCTAATAAATCTAATATCTTATCAATATTTTTAAAATTAATTATCCTCCCAGTATAAGCAAGATCATATATTTTTTTCTTATTTTTTACTTTTATATCATCAATTCCATTTGGAATTACAGTGATTTCTTTTTTTGTTACTTTTAAAAGTTTCTCTTTAGTAAAATCACTTACAGATATAATATTTTTGGAAGATCTTAAAGCAAGGTTTTGTATAATGAATCCTATTGATCCTGTAAGGTAAGAGGAGTATTTAATCCAATACTCTCTATCCCAGTATTCATGCCAAGTGGTAAAGAGTGTGGTGTCTTTATGTCCTAATAAAGCTAATCTTATTGAGAAAATATGAAAAAATGGATTTGCAGTTGCATCAATAATATCAAATTTATTCTTTTTTAAAAAAAAATATAGATCTATTGCAAATTTAATACTCAGGCCTATTTTTCTTTTGCCATCTTTGGTATATAGGTCTGTGTAATTTGTTAGCATATGATATTTCACTCCATTATCCTTAAGTTTCTCTTTTATATTAGTTTTTTTCATTCCAACTATATGAGTTTCGAAATCATTCTTCACATATTGAGATAGAGAATATATCCTTTTTTCAACTCCTCCGAGTTGATAGGGGTAAATGCAATCATATATGAAAAGTATTTTTTTCATTTGTTTTTGATTATATAATTAAAATAGCATTTATTTTTTAAGCTCGATTATCTTTGAAAATAGCCCAGAAAATATTGTTTGTGATCCAAGTATAAAAATTGTAACTCCAGCAATAACTTTTCCTGAACTAAGCAGTGTTCCGAAGTGATTCCTTGACCATATAATATATGCATCTGTCAGTATTCCTATGCTTAATAATATTAAAAATAAACCGAATAAAAGTATCTTGTTCATATTGATGGATTTAATAATTTTTGTAATTCTGTCTGGTTTGATAAATTTCTCATTGGAAGAGTATTGTTTTGTAAGTATTCCGAAAATAAGTATGTTATATCCTAGTATTACAAATATCGATGCAATATAGAGAACGTGATAGTAAAATGTTCTTCCGAATATAGTAAAGTGTCCTGGGGAGAGGAGTATGAATATTAAAGTCCCAAGAAGAAATATTAAAATTCCTGGATATATAAATGTAAAATTTGTTCCTTGTGTAAGTAAGAATGATAGGTGTCTCCACCCATCAGAAAATGTAGATAATTTTGCTTCAGACCCTTTTCTCTTTGATAATGTTACTGGAACCTCAGTTATATTTAATTTCATTTTCCCGGCCTTAACTATCATCTCTGATGCAAATTCCATACCCTCAGTTTGCATATTCAAGGATCTATATGCATCTTTTGATATTCCTCTGATTCCACAGTGAGCATCTGAAATTTTTGTATGATAAAATATATTTAGTATAAAAGTCAGTATTGGTGCTCCAATTTTATGTGAGAGTGGGGTAGCACCCTTTTCTATCTTTCCTCTTTTGTACCTGTCTCCCATAACAAGGTCATACCCTTGCTTTAACTTTTTATATATTTTTTTTGACTCATAAAAATCATAGGTATCGTCAGAATCTGCCATGATAATATACTTACCCTTTGCTTCTTTAAAACCTCTTTTTAGGGCATTTCCATAGCCCGCTTTTCTTTCTTTTACGACCCTTGCTCCAGCTTTTAGTGAGTTTTTTATAGAATTATCTGTGGAGTTATTATCTACAACAATTACTTCCCCTTTAATTTTTAGATCTTTAATAGCTTTTTTTGCTTTTTTTATACATATACCAACAGTCTTCTCTTCATTAAAGCATGGCATTATGATTGATAATTCTATATCGGTTTTCATTATTAACAGTTGATTATATCATACTAAATAAGATTAAAATAATACATATGCATCTTTATATAATCTTATATATATTGGAGTTTCGGGTAGCATTTCATCTTCTGGTTGAGGGTATACTTTTTTTCTAGAAAAGAATAGTAAAAATGGGCCATTTGGGAATTTCAAAACAGTATCTTTTCCATTTTCATCATATCTTATTGAGAATATGTCATTATCGTCTGGGAGTATCTCTTTTATATCGTTAATATTTATAAATATTGTGCCATATCTATTTTTATAATTACCAATTCTATATCGTATTATCATCCATAAAGTATCACTAGGTTCTCTTTTTAATTCTTCAATATTATCTAATAGACTTTGTGGCATCTCAGATCTATAGACTCTATTTCCTTTTTGTGGTTCTTTTTCCATAAATATATTTATATATTAAATAAATGTTGATTCCAAAATGGATTTTATATGGGAGGGAATTGATATTGGTCTCCGTCTATAAGTATAGCGTAATCGATCTCTATACATTCTCCTTCTTCTGAGATTGCTATTATGGAAATTCTTTTAGGGAATTTATCTGAAGATATTATTGGTGATCCAAGTCCATCATGGTACTGTATCCCCTCTATAGGTACTACCTTTAAAGAGTTTATTTCTGTTTCTGTTCTAAGGATTTCAACTTCAGTGGGGTTTGTTCCAAATTTAAGTGATAAAGAATATTCGGTTGTTGGGTTCAAATGCTTTAATTTCGGCATAGTACCTTTAAAATAGTCAATTGTTTCTTCTGGACTTCTTGTATCTTTAACGGTTTCTTTTTCTATCATAGGAATTTATATGTTAAATTTTACTTAATTCATAAACCTCGTGGTTTGGGTGCCCATATACTAAAGTAGCAGAGTCTATGATCATCACTGTCCCATCATCATTAATTTTTTCTATTTGTATAGTGCCAGGGGGGTTATCTAATCTAGCGGGTTTTGCTCCGAATATTTTTAATCTTCTAGGTGAAGGGAACGTAACTCTTCCTCTTGAATCTAGCCGAATTGATTCTGCCTTATCTGATGGGAGAGTCCAATCATCTTTAGAAGGGGGATTCTGTGAAAAACGTTTAAATCTGATTTGGAATTTTGAATTTAAATTTTGCCTTGATAATTCCTCCAAAGACCTTGCCATAATTTCAACAGCTTCTCTGAGTGAAACTCTACTCCTTTCTTCTGTTTCCTTACTAATTCCTTCTATAAACATTTGCAGATTTTACTATAATTTGAGATTTTTTCAAAGTATATATTTTTATAAGTTGAAATAATGTGATATCATATGTCATAAAAAATTTTATATGGAAATATTAGGACCTAAAAAAATTTTAGAAGGGGAAGTTTTTGATTTGGACTATTTTGTTCCACTTCCTGCATCGAGGTCTTTTTGGGATTTTTTTAAAAATTTTACTGAAAAACCTCAAGAGATTGTGAAATATTTAAAGGAACATTTTAATGGTCTTCCCATTGATGGGGCTTATGACCCACTAGAATTAGATCTTAAATTTTTTAAAGATAATGGTCGGAGGTTAGCTTTAGAAAAGATAGAATCTTTAAGAGAATTTTTCCCTAGTAATTTTGCCAATATTGATTATTATGTGTGTTATTTGGCAAGTATGGACCATGATATAACTGAAGATCTAGTTGAAGATGTAGTTTATAATGTATCAGGTGAAATGTTAAGGTTAAAGGAAATGTTTCCACAATTAGATGAGGTATTTCTTCTAAGGAACCTTCTAAGATCTCGAGATCTTATAGGTTTTGAGGGAGTAGTTTCTCAGTTAGCTCTTTTTGAAGATTTGAAAGACAATGATCCTTGGTTTAATTCCTCATCAAAATCTTTATTAGAAGCAGTGGCATTTGTCGCAAGTATTAGAGATGATTTTAAAATAGAAAAGTTTAAGTATTATTCAGATAATCTCTCATCTATATATATGACTGTGCCTAGGAGCTATATTTATTGTGCATTACTCTATTCATCTGATCCTGAGTCGGCTTTGATTGATATGGTAACAAGCTGGAAAAGTGCTATTTAATCATTTAAACTAGATGTGAAACTTGAAACCGGAGTGAATTCTCCCTTGTGGTTTTTTATTCCGATTGTGGTATCTATTATAAATCCTGAGAAGGCTGAATTTGTACCAAAGGTCAAAACATTATTAGTTTGCTCCTCTATTATTTTCCCTTCTGAACTTGTAGATGTTTTAAAAGTTACAATCTCAGGGGATTGAATATTTAAGGAGTAGTCAGGCCCGTTAATGGTATCATATGCAGTACCACGACATTCAACCTCTACTTGTTTTCCTCTAGATCTTAACCCATTAATAACTCTTTGCACATATGGGGGTATACCCATTTGAATGCCTCCTGAGGTTATGCCCTTTCCATTTATTATGCTCACCTCACCTGGTTTTAAATCAGATATCCCATCAGCATTTACCTCTATAGTGTTTGCTGTTTTATTATCTATTGGATGTAATACATTTGGGCCAGAATTTTGCTCTATTGATCTTGCTGAAATAAATGCAAGTCCGGCAGCCAGGGCTGTAGCAGCTAATCTTTTTGCCCTAATACTTCCCTTTACTCCTGACCTTCTTCTTGTTTCCGATTTAGACATTTTATTGTGTACATCTGTTTCTATTCTATTCATATTTTTAATCCTATAATATTATTAAATATGATGTTATTATAGCCTATAATTTTTGTCAATAGTCAAATATTTTTGTTTGATTTATACTTATATGGTGCTATAATCCTGTTTTATAAAAATGGCATATACTGAAGATTGCGATATAATTGATTTAGCGACACTATTACTTTCAAGGGAAAACAAATCTCCTTATGTTCCAGATTCTCCATTTCATCCCAATATGCATTCCTTAGAAATAGAAGGTTTTCATGCTTGTTTATATGAAGACGAAGGTGCTGCATTAGGATCTTCTATTGGGGCTGCTATAGAGGCCTTTAAAATTATTAGAGAGCAAGATGTCTCTCTTTTAGTAGTCTCTTCTGGATTTAGCTCACTGACTTCTCAAGGAAGAGTGTTAGGAGAAATCGGAAGAACGGGTATAGTAAGATATAACCCATTCATATCACCTTTTTCTCATGAGGTTTTTTCTATTCTTAGTAGAGATTTTTCACAAGATGTTGCCATAAGTATATTAGTCAAACATCTAATTGATGATTTAGGTTGGGATCAACGGGCGGCAATAACATATATATCAATCTATATGGGAAGGAGTGTATTCAGGGTAGAAGAGCTCTATAGTCAAAGATTCCATCGAGATGACGGCAGGGAATATATACAAAAAGCAATAGGTATATCACATGGGTTATCACGATCTATTTTCAATTTGACTGCTCCAAGGCGTTCGCGAGGGAAGGCTTTAGTTATTTGTAGTGTAAAAGAATCTCAAATACTTTCTAATCATCCAAGTAATACTACCACTATATCAAAATCCAGGGCATTATCCTTACTCGATACTATTAAACAGAGAGACTTAATGTTAGGAAGGTATGCTCAATTATTAGGAGGTCAAGGAGAATGAAAAATTCAATATTATTCTTAGCTGGATCAGGTGAATTTACAAGTTCAATGTTAGATATAGATAGAAATCTTTGCGAGCATATTAATGGTCAAGTTAAGGTTGGAATAGTTCCTCTTGCAGCAGGTAAAGAGCGAGGATATAGAAAATGGATTGATGATGGAATATCTCATTTCAAAAATTTAGGTATTGATTCTGTTGGATTTGATATCAAATCTAGAGAAGGTTGTATTGATTCTAGAAATATTGACCTTTTAGAAGATATAAATTTTTTATATTTTTCAGGTGGAGATCCTAAATATTTATTTGAATCTTTAAAGGATACACCATTTTGGTTAAAAATATTGGATAAATTTAATAATGGTAATTTTATATTAGCCGGGTCTTCTGCTGGTGCAATGGTAATGGGAAAGGCTATACCTAAAAGTTTGAATATAGCATTTCCAGGATCTAGAGGAAATGAGGATTTATGGGAAGAATCGTTTGGTCTAGTAAATTTTCTAATAATA
>JAJYWX010000018.1 GCA_021791275.1 bacterium
ATACAAATTCAATATATCACTTTTTAAAATTCTTTCCAATTAAATATTGGCTACTATCATTAAATCTGAAACATTAGAGGGTCTTTTACCGGTATCAATACCATCTCCAATGGCCTGAAAGAAAGGAAGTGTATTGTTATTATCTAAATAAGAATTTACATCTAATTTAAGATTTCTAGCTTTATCAATAGAAGTTTTATCTGCAATAGCTCCAGCTAGAAGATAATTATCCCAGCCATCAGATCCAAAAGAAGATATAACAATGTTACTGTCTATGTAATCAAAAGCCCCTGCAACAACCTCTTGGTTTCTTCCCCCCATTCCATCACCCTTAACTACAACAGTTGTCTCTCCTCCGGCAAGAAGTATTTTTCCCCTTGGACAATTTTTTATAAGTATCTCTCCTAGATCTCTTGCTATCCCAGATAAATTTTCTGAATATATAAATGCATCTACTCCAAAACTCTTGGAAGCATTTTTCATTGCCTCTAGAGGCTCGTGATTTGTGAGAATAAGAAAATTAGAAACATTTTTGAAAAATTCTTCATCTTTAGGTGTTTTCAAGAAAGAATCATCACTAATTCCCAATTTATATTTTTTATTTATCTCAATGGCCATATCTTGTGTAGTTTTATCTAAAACTAATGGCCCAGAAGCTATAAATGAAAGGTCATTCCCTAAAACATCAGAGAAAATAAGATCAATTACATGGGCTGGATAACAAATCTTAGCAAAATTTCCACCTTTAACAAGAGATAGATGTTTTCTTATAGTATTCATCTCATATATATCGGCACCTGATGAAAGCATTTTTTTATCAATTTCTATTTTTTCATCTATAGATATTTTTGTATACTCAAAAAGAGAAGAACCCCCTCCGCATATAACGCTTATTACTAAATCTTCCACACCTAAATTTTGGAATTTATCTATTATAGATTTCGTAAATTCAAAATTTTTATCTGAAGAAACTGGATGTGTACCAATCGAAGTCTCCACTAAAGGTGATTGAGAATCTACTAGATCTATAGCGTATGCAGAAGTCAAAAAATCCTTAATCTGATCTGCAATAATAGAGCATATGTATGAAGATCCCTTTCCTATCCCCAAAAGATTGACACTTTTAAAATTAGAAAGTGTGTATTTTTCATCTTTTACATAAAGGATATCTCCATCACATTTAACTGATTTCTCTACTACATTTTTGGGGTCAATTGAATCATAAGCAACTTCTATCAAATCCAATACCTTTTTTCTCCTATCATTCGTACAGAGTTGTAAATAATTTTTTATTACATGCACAATTTAAACATTACCAGAGAAATAATAAATTTTCAAACACATTGTATTGTAAAAATTTCTATGGGGTTGTATAATTGGATAATGGAAGATTTAAAAAGTACAAGAATTGAGGATGAGGATAAAGGAGTGTCCAAGCCAGATATAAATGGTTACCTCTCCTTGAATGCTGAAGAGAGACAAACACTCTGGGGAAACGAAGAATTTTGTGAAGCATTCCCATCAATGGTCAGTGATTTTTTATCCCAACCCAAACCAGAACCTCAAGATGCGGCTACAATAGTAAAAGATTTTGTCACATTTAAAAAAAGAGAATGTGGCATAAACTATAGAACTTCCTCTAAAATATATGAAGTTGCAACCGGCAAATATATTAACCCATCAGTTGCAAATACTCTACCCACACAAGAAAAAGCTACATTAGCACAAATTAATTTAGCTGCAATATTTGCACTCTCTCTATATATTTCTAAAAATGGACATGACCCCAAGGATCTACTTAATCCAATTTTCTATAAAAAATCGGGGAAAGTTAGTGATGGAAAGATATCGCGACTACTTATCGTAAATAATGGAGAGAGAACTTGGGTAGATAGATTCTTAGCAAAACAAGGAAATTTCACAATTGAAGAGTGGGATAAATTTTTAATTGATTATTATCTATCATACTATCCGATACCAGAAGGAGAACCTATTGCAAAAAAGAGACAGCCTATTGCCACCATATTTACAAATAAAGATACTCCAGATATGTACTCGAAAGAAGTATTAATGAAACTTGTTGAATATGCAAATAGATTTACATATACTTTCCCATACTCTTATAAAGAAAATTATGATATGTTAGACCTCATGGTAAAAATACTTAAAAGATCTAAGAAATTAGGCCTGTCAGAGGAAGATATATTCCTTATAAATCTTATAATAATAAGAATAAATCCTTCAAGAGGGATAGCTTAATACCCAGTGCTATTATAGGTATTATTAGGAACACTAGGGACACTACCTGGAGTATTTAGATTCAGATTAGTCTTACTAGAAAAACTTCCAGGAGATCCTGTATTTGAAGAGTTTATTGTAGTATGCTTAGCCAAGTATGATCCAAAACTCATTCCCACAGCAAAAAGTATTATAAAAATGATTAAGGATATAACAACTAGAATAGCAACTATAATAGCATACAGATTTCCTAATTTTACAAGATATTTTTGTTCAGTTCTAAATTTTTCCTCATCTGTGAAACCCCCATATTTATATGCAAGTTTCTCTCCTCTCAATGCCCAAAAAACGAAAAATAGCACATAACCAACAAAAACCAGAATAATTCCAATCACTCCAATAGCACTAACTTTTGTAGATATGGATATAAAATCCAATATTATCATAATTAAATATACTGCAAAGAAATAAAGAATACTAAGAATAAGTCCTAATATACCAGCCTTCCAATTAAATGCTCCTAGATATACCCAATTAAATATAAGTGATGCAAAATTCCAATGAGGTTTAAATGTATCATTAGATGAAGTATTACCAACAGCAGAAGAACTATTATCATCCACATTCCCTACAAACGACTCTCCAACAGTACTACTATTACTTGGACCATATATATCTGTAGCTTGGGTAGAGTTATTTATTGGTGGAAAACTTCCACTTTGAGAAGGCACCTCTTCAGATGAGCTTGACTCCATTTGAGAAGGAGAACTACTCTCATTGAAAACTTCAGAAGAAGCAGTAGTTACCTCTCCTCCTGAAAAATTAGGAGATGTTTGAGGTTGAGAATCTAGACTACTGGGTTGATTTGAAGATTCTGTGTCTTCTGTGTCTCCAGATGTAAAAACTTCTTTATCTGAATCCGAATTTGCACTTGGAGGTAAATTATTGTCCATAAGTTTTTAGAGTATTTATCTAATAGTATTCATAATAATTTTTTTTATTTTTTTTGTCAATTAAGGAATAAAAACATTTTTTTCAATTGACTTTTGTTTAAGCTCTATGATAACATCATCCTAACAACAGCTTCTTTTACTAACTTAAAATATCTTTAAATACTCTCATGTAAATGAGTGTTTTTTATGTTTAAAATAAATGGCAAAAAAAGAAAAAAATAGTGAAATAAATTTTATAAAAGATAAGAGAGATAACATCATCAAGGCTTTTGCAACTCATGAAGGAGATACTGGTTCTCCAGAGGTACAAGCTGCTTTGTTTACTCAAAGAATACTTCAATTATCAGAACATCTCAAAGAAAATAAAAAAGATAACCATTCAAGAAGAGGACTTTTACAACTTATTGGGAAAAGAAGAAGAATCCTTTTATTTTTAGAATCAAAAGATGAAAATAGATACAAAGTATTAATAGAAAAGCTAGGACTTAGGAAATGAGCGTAATTAGAAAAGAAACGAATATAGGAGAAACGAAAATTTCATTTGAAACAGGACGATTGGCTCCACAAGCTCTCTCTTCCATACTGGCACAAATGGGAGATACTGTAGTTTTAGCTACTGTTGTAACCAGAGAACCCAAAGAGTACACAAATTTTTTTCCTCTAACAGTAGAATACCTAGAAAAACTCTATGCAAGTGGAATAATTTCATCATCAAGATTTATAAAAAGAGAAGGAAGGCCATCTACTGACGAAATATTAAAAGCAAGAATAATAGACAGATCTATAAGACCACTTTTCAAAGAAGATTTTAGAAATGAAGTTCAATTAGTAGTTAATGTTCTGTCTTATGATAAAAAGAATGATCCTGGAATACTTGCTGTAAATGCAGCTTCTTTGGCACTAATGTGTGCAGGCATACCATTCGAAGGTCCCGTTTCTGCTGTAATTGTAGGAATGGATGAGAATAAAAATTTGATTTTAAACCCTGAAAATAATTCCGAGTATAATTACTCTCTTGAGCTAACAATATCAGGAACAAAGACTTCCATAACAATGATTGAGGCAGGGTCTGACAGTATTGTAGAGTCAGACATGATAAAGGCAATAGAGTTTGCACAAAGTAATATACAAAAAATCAATAAATTACAAGATGAATTTTTAGATGAACTAAAACCTTCAAAACTTGAATATAAACCAACGATTATAAATGAAAAACTTTTGAAAGAAATCAAGGAATCATTTTATAAAGATATAGAGAAAAGCATTTGGGAAAAAGAGGACAGAAAATTGAAAGAAAAGATACATGAAAAATTACCTGAAGAATATGATGGTAATGAGATAGAAGAAGCTATAGAACACCTTATGAAAGAAAGTGCTCGAGAAGGTATATTGAAAAGAAAAATAAGACCGGATAAGAGGGGATTCGATGAAATAAGAAAATTGTATATAGATATAGACATATTACCAAGAACTCACGGGTCAGCAATATTTCAAAGAGGAGAGACCCAAATTTTATCAGTTGCTACATTAGGCCCACTAAAGCAACAACAAACAATTGAAAGTATTGATGGGGAAGAAACAAAAAGATATCTGCATCATTATAATTTCCCAGGCTGGTCAGTTGGAGAATTGAGCAGGAACCTATACTATCCAGGAAGAAGGGATATTGGCCATGGTGCGCTAGCAGAAAGAGCTTTAGAAAGGCAAATACCACCTGCAGATGAATTCCCATATGCTATAAGAGTTGTATCAGAAACTCTATCTTCAAACGGATCTTCTTCAATGGCTTCTGTCTGCGGATCAACACTATCACTAATGGCTGCAGGAGTTAAAATTAAAAACCCTGTTGCAGGAATTGCAATGGGACTTGTTATGGATAAGAACAATAGAGACTATATAATATTAACAGATATTCAAGGACCAGAAGATCATTTTGGAGACATGGATTTTAAAGTTGCAGGAACATATCAAGGTATTACTGCATTACAAATGGATAACAAATTAAAAGGAATATCAATAGATATATTAAAAGAAGCTCTAGATAAAGCTAAAATTGCAAGAGAATATATCTTAGGAGAAATGCTAAAAGTAATAGATAAATCAAGAGACAATATATCTCAATATGCACCTCAAATTGAAAGAATCAAGATAAAGCCAGAAAAGATAGGAGAGCTAATAGGCCCAGGGGGAAAGATGATAAAAGACATTATAGAGAAATCTGGAGCTGAAATAGACATTAACGACGAGGGAATTGTATATATTGCATCAGTATCAAAAGAAAGTAGAGACAAAGCCATTGAGCTTATATTGGATACAGTTCAAGATGCAGAAATAGGGAAAATATATAAAGGTAAAATAGCCAAAGTTACAACTTTTGGAGCTTTTGTAAATGTAAGCAAATCAATATCTGGACTTATACATGTTTCAGAAATGTCAGATGAATTTGTAAAGGATCCAAATAAAATAGTAAAAGAGGGACAAGAAGTATACGTAAAACTAATTGGCTCTGATGATCAAGGAAAACTTAAATTTTCAATGAAACAAGCAAAGAAAGACTAAATCGATATTTTTTCAAATATATTTAAAATATCCTTATCATTGCTAGTAAATGAGTATATACCATTTTCAAAATTTACATTATCAAAAAATTTGGATAATTTTTCTTTATTAATATAATCCTTAAAATCTTTAATGTAAACTTTTATAAACTTTTCATCTGATATAACACCTATACATGTTGCACTACACCCTTTTATATACATATCCGTAAGATATGAAGGAAATATATTAATATCAGAAGATTTTATTAGTGAATATATATATTTTCTTCCCTTATACTCTGTAGATGTTACACTACTTAATATTTTACCTTTTATTTTTAGATCTTCAAATTTTAAGATAGAGTTAATTTCAAGTATAGATTTTTTCATATTTCCACCTTTTGATTGCAATTTTGATATATTCTCAAATGTTTTTGGTGAGATACTTTGAGAGGTCAAGTTATCTGTATTTGATAAAATACTCATTAAAACAAGCTGGTATTCTTTCTGAGATGTTAGAGTGTTGAAACTTTCAAGAATTTCAAAAACCAACTCAGAAGTTGAGGATACTTCTGAAGAAAGAATATTCAAATCCCCAAATTTGAGATTATTTGAATGTGAATCAACATTTATTATCTTGATAGAATTGTCTATTTCGTCTTTATATATTTTAAAGAAATTTCCCAAAAAATTTAGATTTGGAACATCTAGAGTTACAACCAAATCATATATTATTTTTGATTTATCGAAATTTATATTTTTTAAGTCTAAATTTCCTCTTTCTAAAGATATATAAAAGTTAAAATATTCATTATCCAGATCATATCTTACCTTATCGATAACAGTATCTTGTCTTTTTATAGAGATTTTATACTCTCTTGCAAACCATTTTAAGATTGCATCTTTAGATATCATAGAATAATCAAAAAGGTAATCAAATCTTTCTGGGTAATTTTGTATTGCAACATCAACTTTCTTTTTAAAATTCAAATGTAAAAAATGCCAAAAAAGGAATACTGCAGATATACTATCAAGATTGGGTCTAGTACTTGTAATAAGTAGAATGTTATTACTTTTATTTATTATGTCTAATAATTTATCTTTTTTTTCTTTATCCATGCCCTAAAATTTGAGGGCAGATTAAATTTAAACTTTTTCAACTCTATAAGAGATGATTATATCCTTATTCTGAGGCTCAAAACTTGGATTTAAAATTATACCACATTCTGTACCTGTTGCAACTTCAGAAACTTCATTTTTAAGTTGCCTTAAATCTGATATCTTACCCTCGAAGATAACCTCATCCCCTCTTATAACTCTACACTTACTATTTCTTAATATTTTACCTTCAAAAACAACTCCTCCAGATACGATACTTTTATTTGAAAGTTTAAATATTTCTTTAACTTCCATCTTACCATTCTCTATTTCAATAAATTCTGGAGGAATAAGTGATTCAGCTGCATCTTTTAAATCATCTACTAACCTATACACTATGTCATAAACCATTACTATTATATGTAAATTTTGAGCCAGTTTTTTTAATCTTGAAGATACTTTTATTTTAAAACCTATTATTATTGAGTGAGTATTTTTTGCTATATTAATATCTTCATCACTAACATCTCCTAACCCTTTTTTAAATATATCTATACTTATATTTTCAAATTTTATTTGATCAATTGCAGATACTATGGCATCCATAGATCCCTTTGTATCAGTTTTAAGTATAATTGAAAGCTTTTTTATATCCGGCCCAGATTCATTAAAGAAATCTTCTTCAGATAAATTTTCTTCTACCTCTGTTGCTAGTGTATCTTCTTTTACAATATCTCTTAGTATCTTATCTTTTGAAAATATAACCCTCTCCCCTATATCTAAAAAATCATTTTGTCCTTGTATATATATAGGGTCAGCTACAGAAGCCGTCTGAATATCTTCTCCTCTATCATTTTTTATAGCTCTAATTCTTCCAACATTTCCTCTTTTAAGAGAAAATATATTATATCCTCTCTCCACAATTCCATCTTCAACTAAACATAAAGATACATTTCCGACATAAGAATCCTTGTATGATTCTAATATTACCAATGAATCTTTTTCTTTTGGCTCATATGTATTTTCCAAAAGATCATATTGTAGAAAAACTAACTCCAAAAGCTCATCGATTCCTTGCTTATTCTTAGCAGATATCTCTACTGACACTATGTCCCCTCCGAAACCTTCCAATAATATTCCTTCCCGAGAAAGGTCTGATTTTATCTTATGAAGATTACTCTTCTGAGGAAGGTCTATTTTGTTAAAAACGACAATAGTCTTTAAGTTATTCTCCTTTATAATATCAATTACTTCCTTTGTCTGAGGCATAACCCCATCGTCTACAGCTATTACAAGAAGTACTAAATCTGTCATCAAAACACCATTTTTTCTCATTTGAGAAAAAAGCTCATGACCTGGAGTATCAATAAAAGTTATATTCCTACCTTTATGATTAACCTTAAACGCAGATATATTTTGTGTGATACCTCCAGATTCTTTATCTGTAATATTACTACCCCTTATAGCATCTATAAGAGTGGTTTTTCCATGATCCACATGCCCCATCACAGTAACAACTGGAGGTCGTTTTTCATTGTGGGAACTATTATTATCTTTTGACATACGCCCAGTATATCACTTAAATAGCCTTAAAACAAAATTATATAGATCTGTATAAAGCCTTTAATAGCTAAAATGGGCTCTTGATAATTCTTGAAAATTTGGATTTTTTAATAATACACTTAACCCTCTACCCTGAAGATAGCTTTCTAAATCTTCCTTAGTTGGGAAAATATTAGAAAAATATTGAAAGATACGCTCTGCAAATAACGGATTTATATCGTCAGGGTTCGTAATCTCAGAAATATATTGTTCAATATGCCCTTGCAATTTGGAAGTGTCTACACCACCTGCTGATAAAGCTGCATTAATAAACCTCCCTTTCTTTCTCATGTCACTTCTGAATAAAAGACTTTCCAATTGGCTCAAAGAACCCCTCATAATATAAGCCATAGCCGTATTTAGGTGGTAATCATCTAATCCGGATAAAAATTCTCTCAATTTATCTTGATACTCAGCTAGTATACCAGAAGCTGAATCTTCAGTTAAAACTCCTTCCATTACTCTTTCACTTTGGGTAGAATAATTTAATAAAGCATCTATACCAGTTTCACCATAATTTTCTACCAAAGCACGAATGCCATTTTCCAGATTAGGCATACTTCCAAATGCCACTATAAAATTATCTGGAGTTAATCCTATACTTTTCAAACGTGATAAAAATCTATCTATATCGTAAGGGTTACCTTCATCTCCAGCTGAGCGAATCAACATCTCTGGCAAGATACCTAGTTTTGAAAATCTGGAAATAATTTTTTCACTAAATTCAGAAAAATCTCTATCAAAAAAAGCATCTACACAAAAATCAGAATATCCCGGATATTTATCTAAAATATCACATAAGATGCTTTCTAAACTTTCACCTCTTTCATCTTCTAAAACATCTGGCGTTATCTTTGGAAGTACCATTTCTCCAACCGGATGATCATTATCTGAAAGTGCCTTTTTTAGAACTGGAACAGTGGTTTCAGGAAATTTAGATGTAAGATAGTCCAAGAAACCTTCTCTTTGATCAGCTTTTATGTCAAACATATCTATATTAGAAGAAACTTTTTTAATAAACCCATATTCATATAGTTTTGAAACTGCATCTATTGGGAGTTTAAATTTGTCAGAATTATCAAATATTACCCTACCTAAACCCAAAGACAATAGCCTTTGTGCAAATTCATAAGGAAACTCTTCTCCTTTTAAAGTAACACTACCATCTTTATTTAAACTTAACTTATCTTGTATATCTTCAGGCAAATCAGAAAAAAGTAATTCTTCTGAATTAGGTAAAGAGATTATATCTGGAACTTTCCCGGATCTAGAAATTCCATCTAAAAATCTTCCCTCTGTCGCAAGACCAGCTAAATACCTTCTAGATAGAGGTGAAAGTTTATCTACAGATAATTCTCCTCCTGAGTCTAATATCCTTTTTACCTCAGAGATAGCTTCAATCAAAACTTCCTTGGGATCTTTTTCGTCCAAACTAACCTCTACAGGTACTGCAGGTAAATTTGTTTCATCTTGACCAGATATAGGTCTTTTAATTTCATTTTCTTCCATATAAAGATGCTAACATATCCTATAATCTTTTGCAATATGAAGAAAACCGTTAATGGATTTAGATTGTTTAGATGGGATTCACGATAAAAATTTTAACCTATAGAGGCTGAACTTCCTGCTTTTCTTTTTCCTCTTCCTTGGACTCTTCGCCCACAGAAACTTCACTATTTTGATCCGAAGATTCGGCCAAAGAAGTATCCTCAGGAGTCTCGGGTTCTATATCAATTTTCCAGCCTGTTAATTTAGCGGCCAATCTTACATTTTGTCCGTCCTTTCCAATAGCTAAGGAAAGTTGATCATTTGGTACTTTTACGATTGCATGTCTTTCTTCATTATCTAGTTTTAATTCCAATGGTTTTGATGGAGATAAAGAATTTTTTATAAAAATCTCATCATTTGGACTCCATAATATTATATCTATTTTCTCATTACCTAACTCATTTGTCATAGCTATAATTCTCATTCCTCTCTGCCCGACACAAGCACCTATTGGATCAATACCCTGAGCATCAGAATACACTGCCACCTTAGTCCTAGATCCAGGCTCCCTTGCAATCTCTTTTATCTCAACTGTACCATTAGATATCTCTGGAACCTCATTTTCAAACAAAGCTTTAATAAATGACTCTGAAGCTCTTGAAACAACAAGTCTTCTTCCTCCTGTGGGATATTCTTCTATTTCCTTAAGGTAAACCTTAATCTTAGTCCCAGGCCTTAATATTTCACCATAAATTTGATCTTGCTGAGGCATTATCGCAGAAATCTTACCAACCTCAACAATAACATTTTGGCCATCAAATCTTTGTACAGTACCCATCTCTAATGTTCCCATCCTCTTTTCAATTTGAGTAAGCAATGTTTCTCTCTCAACTTCTGATACCTTTTGAAGTATCACCTGTTTTGCCGTTTGTGATGCAATTCTACCAAAATCCTTTGGAGTTGACTCTTTCCCATTTACTAAAATAACAAAATTTCCAGACTCATCATCTATCTTTGCCTCAATCTTATCTTCCTCATTTTGGTCATAATCTTTCCTATATGCAGCAACAAGAGCTTCATTTACAGCATCAATTACTTGATTAGTATCTATTCCTCTCTCAGATGCTATCTGGTGAAGTGCTATTAAAAAATCTGATTGTATTGCCATTACTTTTAAATATTAAATAAAGAATTATACGTTAGTATAGCATATAAACTCAGATGTGTAAAAATATATCACCCACATTTTTGTTTAAATTTTGTCAATTTTTTGGTATATTCATAATATGAATAAAATTAAAGATAGTTTGCTTTTTCAAATAAAGCAAATAGTTTTTGGAGTTCAAGATGGATTGGTCACCACTGTTATTTTAACAACAACCCTTGCATCCGTATCTAACAATTCAATACTTATAATATCTGCTATTACTGCAGGTATTGGGGGTGCAATCTCTATGGCTACGGGAACATATCTTGGTGCAAAATCACAAAAAGATGTTCTAAAAATTAAGGCAAACTCTGCAGAAGAAAGAGCCTTACTCATAATTAAAGACGAATTCAGAGAAAAAGGAGTAAAAGAAAATGATATCAAAAATTTTTCATCTTTATTTTCAAAATACCCAGAAATAGAGAAGGATTTGGCATCCAATATAGCATTGGGAATCGATCTTAATAGGGCACCAAGCCCACTTACAGATGCTTCATTTATGGGAATATCTTTCCTAATAGGAGCCATAATTCCATCACTACCTTACATCATTTTAGGAGAATCTTTCACAACAATAGTAATATCAGTAATTCTTGTTGCAGCAACACTATTTGCAATTGGGACTTTCAAAACTGTCGAAAAAGGAGAATCCCGAATGAAAAATGGACTTGAAATAATGTTTATAGGAATGATTGCAGCAGTACTAGGATTTTTAATAGGAAAAATAGCAAATGGATAAAAATAACAATTCTGTATCAGATGATATACAAAAATTAAAAGCTAAACTTGATGCATCTAATCTACCAGAAGAGTTAAAAGACAAAATCCAAATATCAATAATAAGGTTAGAGAGAATGTCAGCTCTTAGAAGTTATTCATCAGATTATGAAGTAACTTCTAAATATATAGATACACTAACTCAAATCCCCTGGGGAATAAAAACAGAAGATAATCTAGATATCAATAATGCCAAAAAGATACTCGATAAAAATCATTTTGGTATGAACGATATTAAAGAAAGAGTTTTAGAATACTTAGCCTCAATGCACTTTAATACTGAACAATCAGCTCCAATACTATGTTTTGTTGGATTACAAGGTATAGGGAAAACTACTATAGCAAAATCTATATCAGAAGCTCTGGGCAGGAATTTTGAGAGAATCTCGCTTGGGGGAGTCTCATCTGTACTAGAAATAAGGGGACAATCAAAAGTAAACCCCGATGCAGAACCTGGATATATAATAAAATCCATAATAAGAGCAAAAAGTATGAATCCTGTAATACTTCTTGATGAATTTGATAAGATTTCAGATGAAGGTGGAGTAAGGTCAGCCATAATGGCAACATTTTTAGAAATATTGGACCCAGAGCAAAATGGGGACTTCACAGATCATTACATAGATTACCCAATAGACCTATCTAATGTTATGTTTATATTAACAGCAAATAATTTGGGCACTATTTCTTCTGCACTTTTAGATAGACTTGAAATCATAAGATTCACATCTTATACAGATGAAGAAAAATTGAAAATAGCGATTGATTATCTTATGCCAAAAGTATATAAAAGCATTGGCCTTAACAAAGAACAATTCGAAATTGATGAGAATGTTTTCCCAGATATTATAAGACCACTTGGATATGAGGCCGGAATTAGAGAATTAGAAAGAATATTAATGGGTATGGGAAGAAAAGCTGCCAAGAAAATATTAGTAGAAAATATCAAATCTGTAAAAATAGACTCTTCAAATTTAAAAAATTTCCTTCCAATAGGATATTAATAATGGATGAATTAAGGGAACAAATTATAAATTGCAAAAAATGTAATCTTTGTAATACAAGAACCAACGCAGTTCCCGGAGAGGGAAACAACAATGCAGATATTTTCCTTATAGGTGAAGCTCCAGGAGAAAGAGAAGATATAGAAGGTATTCCTTTTTGCGGAAGATCTGGTAATTTATTAACACAAATGCTCAACGAAATAGGGATTAATAGAGAAGATATCTTTATAACAAATATTGTTAAATGCAGGCCTCCAGGAAATAGAGATCCAGAAGAAGATGAAATAGAAAGTTGTAAACCTTATCTCAAACTTCAAATTGCTCTCGTAAAACCAAGGATAATTTGTACACTAGGAAGATATTCCTCTTCTCTTTTTGTAAAAGATAAGATATCCAAAATTCATGGACAAATTTTCAAATTTGGGAAATATACTGTAATACCGCTATATCACCCAGCAGTAGGGCTGTATAATCCAAATATGAAAAAAATAATGCAAGAAGATTTTTTAAAAATTAAAGATTTCTTAAAGAACTCTTAGCTCTTCGTACAATTTTTTTTCGTTAAATGAGAGCCTCTTAGGAATATTTATTTTAATTGTAACTATTAAGTCTCCTACCTTCTTTCCGTGCAATGAAGGAATTCCTTTATTTTTTATTTTAAATTTATCACCATCTGATGTACCCGCAGGAATCTTTAGTCTAACAGTATCATATGCTGTTACAACATCTATGATACCCCCTAGTACTGCAGTAGGTATATCTATAGTGACATCTTTTAAAAGATCATTTCCTGATCTTTTAAATGTTTTATCTGGCAATATACGGATTGAAATATATAAATCACCTGCTGGAGCAGAATTTTTCCCGGCAGAACCTTGAGCTGAGAATTTAAGTACTGTGTCATCACTTGCCCCTTGAGGAATTTTAATCTTCATTTTTCTTAACTCTTTTACTCTACCTGTACCTATGCAGACGTTACATCTATCAGCTATTACATTTCCGGAACCCTTACATGTAGGACAAATAGAGTCCATAGATATATTCCCTATAAAACTTTGTGCTACCCTTCTAACTTTCCCAGTACCATTACATGTACTACATTTAGATATTTTTCCACTTTTTGATCCTGTTCCATTACAACTTCTACACTTATTCATTGCATAGAAAGATATCTCTTTTTCAGAAGAAAATATTATATCCTCAAGTTTTACTTCTAATTCAAGTTGTATATCTTCTCCATTTCCACTTTCTCTTTGATCTCTCTCAGAAGAAAAATTAAAATTATTTCCGAAAAAATCAGAAAAAATATCTTCAAATCCGCCAAATCCAGAAGATGAAAACCCAGAATAATCTCCTTGCTGATAACCACCTCCTTGGCCAGCTTGGCCCGAAGAGAAGAAATCTGCATTTCCAAACTTATCATAATTTGATCTTTTTTGTGGATCAGATAAAACGGAATATGCTTCATTGATTTCTTTAAATTTCTTATCTGCATCAGGAGAACTATTTTTATCAGGATGATATTCTCCCGCAAGTTTCCTATATGCTTTTTTTATTTCCCTTTCATCTGCGTCTTTTGATACGCCTAATATTTCGTAATAATCTTTCATAGCAACATTTATTTTAGCATATAAATCTAGATTCTGATAGTTAAAAAATGGTGTTATAATATTTGTATGGCAAGATATATGTATGTAAAAAAACCTCCAGCAAAGGCGAGATTGGGTTTTTTTATTAAAAGAAAACCAAGAGGGGTAAAAATAAGAAACCATAGGAAAAAGTTTAATCTTAACTACGGATCTGTGTTTCTATTTTTTATAGGGGGATTTTTTATAATAATAGCGATATCTCCTCTTATAAATTATTATATCGATCAAAATATTTTCCATGAATATCAGAAAAAAATTGTTAACTCAGATCCTAATGCTCAATACTTTTCTAAAATCATAGATGCAACAAACATCAAACACAATAGTACATATAATGGATACTTCCATATATCAATACCATCTATTAATTTAGAAAATGTCCCAGTTAAAGCAGGTGTAGATGGATTTAACACTGCTGCATACGAAAAAGTATTAGTTAATTCGGTAGCTCAAATGAAGGGAACTGCACTTCCAGGTGAGGTTGGAAATGTTTATATATATGGACACTCTGCTCCACAGTGGTTCGCAGATTTATATCCAAATTCATTTTTAGGAATATTTACAAACATATTAAATCTAAAACCTGGAAACAAAATATATACAAAATTTATGGGAAAGGAATATGTATATAGGGTTATAAAAACCACAGTAGTATCCCCTACAGATGTATCTGTTTTGGAATCTCCCAAGGGACAAAGATACCTTACACTTATGACATGTATACCACCAGGTATAGGGACTCAAAGGTTTATAGTAACAGCAGTACTTGAAAAATAAAGATTAGAATTGAGATGCATCAGAATTATTTTGGTTAATATCAGCATTTAGCTGGCTTATACCATTAGTACTTGCACTATTAAGATAGTTAAGTGCACTATTAAGGCTTTGTGAAGAATTAATCTGAGGAGCAGAAGCTCCAACTTGGTAAGTTGTTGGAACTGATGAAACGACCATACTATTCATCATACTGTTACTAGTACTATTTTGATAATCAACTATATATATTATAGCCAAAACTAATAATAATAGAAGGACTACAGATATAACTCTATATATTGTAATATCTCGCCTAAAAGAACCCTCTTCACTAAATGAAGATTTCTCTGTTTGTACTAGGTCTTCTTGTTTCATTTTTTCATTATCATCCATAATTTTTAATTAATAATATTTATTTAGCAGAACTACCAGATGTATTGCCACTAGAACTATTTGTACTACTACTAGAACTTCCATTCGTAGTTGAGCCTTGGGACTTTACCGTATTACTTGTGTTATTAGCTGAATTTGTAGATCCAACTGCACTTCTTACTGCAACTATGACATTTACAACAGATTGCTTATATGCTAACAAATCTTGAATCTCTGTTTTCATTAGTGAATTAAATGCAAGAACCTGAGAAGAAGGGTTTGCTGATGTACAAGAGAAGTTTGATGATTGCGATGTAAAGTTTGAAAGTTCAGCCTCTACATTATCCTGAGCTGTAACTGTTTGAGCTACCAAGGTTGAATAGTTAGAAACAGTTATCCCTTTTGGTTCAAGTGTTTGTGTGTAATATCCCTCTACCCTAGAGAGTATTATACTGAAACGATCATCAATATTTTTAACTAAATCTGCCATAGATTTTGATCTATTTGATATAGCTCTTTCATGAGCCACACAAGCATTAGCCTTACCTTTTTGACTTGCTATTGCTCCATTAGATTTTCCTGAAGATGAAGCATTGTTTGAGGAAGATACAGAGGAGTTAGGTGTATTAGTTGCATTTGAAGGAACATTTTGAGATGCGTGTAGTGCATGACTATTTGGCATGGCATAAACTACGCCTGCAAATGTGAATACTGATAAAACTAAAGCTAGGGCAAAATACTTCATTTTCATATTAGTTATTAGTTTATATAAATAAAAAATTTATTACAATATACACCTAATTTATATTGCTAAATATAGCGAAAGATACTCATTTAAAAATTGCCTTTTCAAAATTAAAAGCAAAAATTTTATTGTATATCCTATTTTGGCCGAAAAATATTAAAGACTCACCTATATTGAACTTTAAGAGAGAATCTTTTTCTTCATCAGAAAGCATGAATGTGTTCTTAAGATTTTCAACATTAACTTTCTCTTGTTTTAAAAGAACTTTTAATGAAGTATTCGCTATAATAGCCCGCCCTTCTTCTGATGATATAAAATCTTCTATATCTTGAGTAATATAGATAAATCCCAAGTTATATTTCCTCGCTCGCTTTGTCATCATTTTAAGATTTTCTAAAAGGTCTTTATTTTCAAAAAGTCTATGTGCCTCATCTATAAAGACTTCTCTTTTATCTTTTCCGTTGTGAATCTTCCATACAAAATTTAAAACAACATACATCATAAGAGACATATTATGAGGATCTAATGATGATATATTAAACACTATTAGGTTATCTTTACTAGATAAATCAATGTTAGTCTTTTTAGAATACAATGATGCATTTGACCCCATTGAAATATTAAATATCTCTTGGGCCATTTTACTTTTTTTCTTATTCAAATATTTATATAAATCCTCAAATGTAGGATCTTTACTATTTTTGAAAATATCTATTAGTGCCTTATCTATCTCATTTTGATCGAAAAACACACATGATCGCTTAAGAAAATTCTTTATAAACTGTATTTTCTCTTCAATACTTTCCCCCTGATAAAGATCAAATGGATTGATATGGTACTTACCTTTATGGGATAAGTCTATATACTTTCCATTCATATTTTTACAAAGATTGGCATATTCCCCTTCAGGGTCTATAACTATAACCTTTATCCCTTTGGATATAAGCCTAATAATATTAATTTTTGCAAAGAAACTTTTTCCTGCACCTGATTTTGCAAAAACTACACCGTTATAATTTTCAGATTTAAAAACATCAAAGATAAGAAGAGAGTTCGTCTTGGAATTAATTCCATACAAAATTCCTTCATAATCTATAAGATTGCTTAATACAAAAGGAGTTGAAGAGGCAATAGATGAGATATTTAATATATTATTTTTTGAAGAAATATCTAAGTTTTGTGGCATTATCGTCTTGTACCCTTCATTATGTCTAAAATCCAAAGGAAAGAGCGTGAAAGATTTTGATGATGAGAGAAGTTCTAAGTTTTTTGAATATAAATTTAGCTTCGAAAGGTTATTTGCATATATAGTTATATAGAAGCTAAAAGAAGCACTCCCATCCTTTCCAGATATTAACATTCTCCTAAAATCCTCTAAATTTGAAGCTTCAATATCTAACGATGCATCAGAAAGCCTACCCTTAGATATCCTGGAGTGTTTTTTAGATTCTATTGCTGCAAGTCTAAACTTGATAGCACTTAAAATTTCTTCTTTTCCTACTGGCTTTATAAACTGATTTATGATTATATTCCCACCCAAAAGCAAATATTCTAAAAGATAAAAATTATCTACTTCCTTAGGAAAATTTTGTATATAATAAGTTTTAAAAAATTTTTTATTAACCTTTATATATCCAGGCTTCTCCTCTACTATCCTTGGGAATATTTTATCTTCATGACTTTTATAATAAATTTTCATTTATAGTAATTATCTAAAATAATTTTTATATCTCTTTTTCCAACCTCTTCAAAAACTAAAGGAATCCTTCCCAAAGAATATTTTAATTGTTTTTCTTGTGATTTAAGCTCTTCCTTTACAAAAGAAAAATCTTTGGAAAAATCAAGATTTCGTCTCTTTCTATAAATAGAATAAACAATAAAAAATCTTTGGTTAAAAATATTTTTTAATACGTCTTCTTGATCATTTAGAATTGCGCTTAAGTATAGTTCTTGAAGTTTGTTATTTTCTATATTATTTGTATATTTTAAAATATTTATTTTTTTTACTTTAAAATTTATTACAATTATTTGTATTTCTATTTTTAGGGATAGTAAAAATTCCTTATATTTAAGTATAAATTTTGATCTTTCTTCTAAATCAGAGAATACAAAATTTTCAGGATATATTTCCAACATTTTAGAATAAATTCCACCTTTGTATATTAGTATATTATCTTTGATATCTAATATGTTATAAAACTCTCTGGAACTTTTCATCATAAAGATCTTTTTTCAAAAATATAAATTTTATCTCTTAGGAGGAATTTGACTGAGTAGAAAAGGTATAGATATATCTTCAATCCTCTAAATTCCTGTTTTGTTAAGAAATATGAGCCCAATAGTATCGCCGAAGATGTAAAGATTTTAATCTGCAACAGAATATTTGATAACACTATAAATAGTACTGGTATTATAGAAATAAGAATTATTAATATATCAAGAGTTACATCTATATAATTAAATTTTAATCTCTTTATTTTATATACCCTGCTTTTCTCTTTCATAAAAACCTTCTTTGAACAAAATTATTTATACTTCTTGTCCCTATAGTAAAAGAAAAATTTAGATACCTATTAAGAAGTGTTGGTATAAGTGAAAGAGAAAATAAGCATATAATAGCCAATATAAATTTCTCCACTGGATTTATTGAAAAATTATTTATAATAACAATAAATATTGATATACCTATTAAAAAGGCAGGTTGAATAATCAAAAGCTGTGCAATTTTTGAGCTAATAAGGGGTAACACTGATGAAAATTTTGGATACACTGATATAACTATTGCTAAAGGAAAAAGCAGTATGAGAATCCAAAGCAATATAAATCTCACAATAAATTGAAAGGAGAAAATAAAAAGTGCAATTATAAGAAGGGAATATAGAATTATATTAAAAATACCAGGAAAAATTCCTTGGCTAAAAGCTTTCAATTCCATTGCACTTATTATTGTTTCAAAAAGGCTAGGACTTGAAGATGATATTACGCGAAGTACTATAAATTTATCTAAAACATTGATGAATGTTATAAGGTATGATAAAAGATAAACTGATATCAATAGTAATATTATTGCAACAGCAAGATTATATATAAGGTCTATTGGAGAAATCTCTACTCTCCCCACAGTACTTTCTCCAATCATATATATTGCATACAAATATACAAATAAAGGCAATATGGCTAAAGCTATATATTCTGTTCCATTTTTATATTCATTATAAGCAATTCCCGACAAGCTTCCTCCGTAACTACCTGAAGATAAAATATTAGGAGTAAATTCGGTAAACTGATCTATGATGTAACCCAATGAACACAAGGCCCCGTTGATGGAGAATGTATATTCTGAAGAACAGTTTAGATTATTACCTCCAGAAGAGGCAAAGGTTATTTTGGGCAAAAGAAAAAATATTATTAGACTAGCCGCCAAGTATCGCATGTAAGAATGTAGTAAAATTTTGAGCTCCGATTACAATAAAAAGCCCTATTAGAACCCAAATTATCCTCCTTGTAAGGCGAGATCTCTCCATCGGATTATCTGAATACATTATAAACTGTATTCCAAAAAGGATTACTATTAATATAAGTATAGTTTCAACACTAGTTATTAAAACTCCCGCTATATTATTTACAAATTGACTCAAGCCTGGAATCTGTTGCATAAAGCCAGATTAAAATAAAATTATAGTAAGATGATAAACAAATGAAAAAACAAATGCATTGCCTTGCATAGCAAATTTATTAAACTGATTGATAATTTAATAAACTATTGTATTGTCAAAAGATGAAGAGGGAGCACTATCTTTTTGAAGTTGCTCTTCTGGAGATACATAGGACTGCTCTGTGCTCGTTTGAGAAGATATATTTGCATTGGCTTGTGGGGAAGAGACAGGAACAGATTCATATCCATCATTAATATCTTCCTTTCCTATGTTAACATTAATATTAAGTTTGTCTCGATCAGAAATATTTTGGTACTGCTGATTCATAGATCCAGCTACTTGCTGGGGATTGTCTATATTTGCAGTAGTTTGCCCTTGAGACATATTCATATTTTGGGCTGTGGTATTTTGGCTCGTTGCAACATTTTGAGGAGTACCTTGAGAAGTATCATTGAAATTGGGGTTATCTATAGTAGCATCCGGTATTCCATCTGCAACAAAATCTTCAGGCTGGACTCCCTCCCTGGATGTATTAATTACTTCATCAGGATTTGAAGATGCTTTATCAAAAGTGGGACTTATATCTTCACTCGGCTGCTCCTCTGAAACTTTAGCCCCCTCATCTACGTAATTATTTGGCACTATTCTATCTAAAGATGCAGTTTCTTGCCTCATCTTTAATATTTCTTCTGGATTTGTTGTTATAAGAGTTCTTTCATATTCACTTGAAAGCACTTGTATTGCAACATGATTTGCCCCTATAAAAAAGATTCCTTCTCCAACATCTGCACTTAAAAGTAAATTCTTCTCTCCCGCGGATAAATAAAATACCTCAGATAAATGATCTATAGCTGTAGGAGATTGTTTTAAAAGTATTTGTATTGATGAATTTGTTACAACAGCTTTTCCATATTCATTTGAAAGGAAATCATCTACATCTTGAGATATTGTTGTAAGACCAAGATAATATTTCCTAGCTCTTTTAGCTACAGCATAAACGAACTGGGCAGAGTCAGGATATTTCATAAGCAACCAAGCTTCATCTATTATAAATAACCTCTTTTTAAGCTCTTTTTTTACTCTAGTCCATATAAAATCAAGCATTAAAAACATAGCTATTGGTCTTAGCTCATCTGATAAATCTCTAAGAGAGAAAACAATGAAATTATTGTTAATATCAATATTTGTCTGTTGATCAAAAATACCGGATGCAGACCCTTTTACAAATTTCTCTAACCTTTGAGCTAGAGAGTGAGCCTCATTCTCCTCCATCGACAGTAGTATTTTATATAAATCTTCCATAAGTGGTGGTTGTTTAGATTGCGTCTCTGGATCAAATGTTATTCCTTTATCTCGATAGGTCAATATTAGTGCCTTATCAAGGATTGCATTTTCCATACTAGAAATCCCCCCTTCTCCACCTAACATGACCTTAAAAAGTCCGTGTAAAGAAAGTATTTTGAACCTGAGCTCATCTTCTCCTTCTTCAAAAATACCTGAAAGATCAAATGGATTGATTTTAGCGCCACTATCCTGAGAAAATGTTATGTATGCTCCATTTAACGCATTAGACAGTGTCTCATATTCACTTTCTGGGTCAACAATAATAATTTGAATCCCTAACATAAGAGATCTCAGTGCTTCTAGTTTAACTAAATAACTTTTCCCTGCTCCTGATTTTGCAAAAATAACAGAATTAGCATTCTCAAGCTCAAATCTATCAAAAACGACTAAACTTTTATTTGCCTTATTAATTCCATATAAAACTCCCTTATCTGATGTCAATTCTGAGGATACAAATGGGAATGTCGTTGCAATAGATGTAGTATCCATATTATGTGTGTAATATAGATTATCATTTGCAGATGGCAAAGTTGACAAAAACCCTTCTTCCATTTGTAATGTTGCAGGCTTTATTATAAGAGACATAGCTCCCATTGTAGATTCTAGATTTTTTGATATATCCAATAGATTTTCTTGCGAATCTGCTCTTATTGTTATATACAATGCAAAATGAAAGTATCTTTCTGCACCTTTTGCCAAGTTATCTTGAAGTTCCTTTGCATCCTCTAGGGCAACTTTAAGATTCGGGTCCATGACTTTCCCAGAATCTACGAGAGTATTCACACTTGCTTCCATCTCGGCTATTTTCTTTCTAAGCTGAGATAATACAGCAGTTGCATCTATAGGATAGTAAAACATACTAATGTCTATAGAATGTTCAAATGTTATTAAAGGTGATAACCAATTTGGAACGACATATCTTGGATATGCAAGAACAAAATAAGTCTTATAAAACTTATCTCCTATTTTAACATGAGAAAAATCTACCTCTACAGAAGGAGGAGCTATGATATCCTTAATTGAATTTATTCCCATTCCAAAAGATGATACGGGATCAATGTTTTTATATGCAGTACTTCCATCCATTACTGGATTATCAAGTGAATTTTGTACTACACTTTCTGTACTTTGTTTATCTGGTTTTTTTAAAAGATTAAAAGGTATCTTCATGATTTATTGATAACTAACAATTGGTTTTGTATATTCATCAAATCCTTCTCTGATTTTTGCATTCATTGGGTTATAGATGTTATAAAAAAGCTTTATTAATTCAGAGTTATCTAACTGTTTTGCCTTAAGACCCATTCTGGAAAGCTGCCTTATAAGATGGTCTCTTCTTGGGATAAGTCTTGATGTCGCCTGATTAATCATATTATCAACATCAAATGATGCTTCATTTTTATTCGTAAACCTTGAAATGAAACTTGGCTGCTTAGGCATAAACGTCATGTATGGAACTACCACATAAAAATGCTTATCTAAAACATTATTTTTAACTATTAAATCTTTTACAAATTTTCTATATATATCTATTTGATATTTTATTTTCGGGTCTTTCTGTTTCGCCTTATACTCGTCTATATGTTTAAGGTAACTTGATATATCTATATTTTCAGTATGTATCATCACCTGTATGTAGAATCCCAAAGAATTTAGAAGCCCCGCAAATGCATATATTTTAGAGTTCTGTTCTACCTCAGAAAGAAGATAAAAGTTGACAGCAGAAGTTTCAATCACTATACATACATTCCCATTTTTTAGAATGACAAAATTATTCTTAATATCTTCTATGCTAAGATGATCCTGGGTTGTTGCAACTATTGGTGTTTTTTGATTTGTATCTGAAGAAAATATAGACATTTTATTTATAAACCCCCCTGTCCGTTATCTGGATATATTAATATAGGTTCTTTTACTTCCCCATTTAATTTTATATAAACAGGATTAAATACCAAGTTAGGATAAGTTATCTCAAGATTGTAATCTCCAGGTTGAAGTGGAGTTCGTATAAAAAATTGACCTAATTTATTTGTTTTAATAGCTCTTACTGGTTTTTGAGCAGAATCCTTTATTATGATTACTGCATCTGGAATAACTTCTGACTCATTTTTTAGAAGTATACCTGATATTATATCTGGATTATTTACAAAATCCGGAAGATACTTTACGAGATCATCTTTACTAAGAGGTTTTTGTTCTGCAGTATTTGAAGGTACTGTTGGGTTTTGAGAATCTTGCTGGATATTTTCACTCACAGCTTCAACCGGAGTAGATTCTGCTTGTACATTAGGCGATTGTGGCTCTGTTTGTTCTATTGGTTTTTCTATTGTCTCTTCCTTTGGTTTTTCTTCAAGCTTTGATCTCAATTCTTCATTTTCCTCTTCTAATTTTTTTAATCTATCCATTATCTCATCCATTCCTATTGTATTTGTACCCACACTTGATTGATTCTGAGATGTATTACTCTCATCAACGAATCTGTACTCTGGAGGAATTATCTGATCTTCTTCTTTATCTTCTGGCTCAGTCACATCTTTTTGGCTTTGATAGGAGGTATTATTAATATTCCCATTATTTATAATTCCCGATACCTGATTAGCTAAATTAGGTTCTGTTTGAGTTACCGTAGGAGAAGTGTTATTGGAAGAAACATTTTGTCCTGAAAAATTATTTGGAGTATTTTCGAAATCTCCATATGCCTGATGCAGAGGATTAGAATAATTATTGTCCATACTATTTGAAGATGGTGCCGTCTGTACTGTATTAACATTATCTTGAATATTTGGCGTATCTATATTTGAGCTTGCATATGGCACACTATTTACCGGTTGATTTTGAGATCCAGTTTGAGAATACTGATTATATGAAGGACGCTCATCTGTTACCTGACTAGCCTGAGTATTTTGATTAACAGAAGAATTTGCTGTATTACTAGGGGTATTCTCATAATAAAATCCATTATTTTCTTTCTCATTATCATCTGTACTATTATTCCCTACAGGTGCTGTTGAACTTGGCTGTGAGGGTACTTGTTGTGATAAATCTGGCTGTGAATATGGAGTTTGTATCCCAGGGGAGACAGGTGTACTTGTCCCCATAGAACTATTTAGTCTATCTATATTTGATATTAATGCTTTTTCTCTCTCATCTAAAATATCTGTTCCTTCTGATACAAGAGATGTATCAATAGGGGATTGATATAGAAAAGTTGCAACATCTTCATTTTTCTTTTGTACAACAGCAGGTCTTAATTGTTTTGGAATCTCTAAAATACTAGGATATTGAGGTTTTTTTCTCCAAACTCTTTGGGTTGGATGTTTTATAGCTATTAGAAAATTTGTTATCCAAATATCTAAAGGTCTTTGATCAATTGGAACAAAATCTATAAATACTGCAGCGAGAAGAAGTATTCCTGTCAAAAATATTGTTATATAGTTATTGACGTGAAACACGTACATTAAGAATCCAAGTACCAGAGGAACTGCTATAAATACAAATTGCTTTATTGATAAATCTCCAATTAACTTGAATTCAACACTCATTATATTTTGGGGCACAGCGTGCGAATTATTGGCTACATCCATATCAATATAAGATAGCATATATATAATAATATTTAAAGTAAAAAGTCATACAGGTATTGATTAAAATTTGTATTTTTCAAGACAATGATATAATATTTTCGTATGAATAAAATTACAAAGGCTGTTATAGCTCTCGCTGGATATGGGACTCGTTTTTTACCAGCAACAAAAGTTCAACCAAAAGAAATGCTCCCAATTATAAATAAACCTATTATCCAATACCTGGTTGAGGAACTTATTGATTCAGGAATAAAAGACATAATAATGGTTACTCGTGGGCAATATACACTTGAAAGTCATTTTGATAATAATATTGATCTTGAATTCCATTTAGAAGAAAGTGGAAAAGTCGAAATATTAAAAGAGTTAAAGGAATTACCAAAGAAAGCAAACTATGTATATGTAAGACAAAAAAAACACTTACCTTATGGTAACGGAACCCCACTTATAGTGGCAAAAAATTTAATTAAAGATGAGGAACAATTTGTATACATGTTTGGAGATGACATAGTAAAATCAGATATACCTGCCACAAAACAGCTGATTGATTTTGCATATGATCATCCACAAAAAATTGTACTTGCAACACAAGAAGTTAAAAAGAGTGAGATTAATAAATATGGAAGTTTGGATATAGCACAAGATAATGTGACAGTAAGAAATATAGTTGAAAAACCAGATATTGATAAGGCTCCCTCTAATTTTGTTTCATTTGGAAGATATATTCTTAATCAAGATGTAGTAGAACAGCTTGATAAAAGAATGCTGGGTAAAAATAACGAACTTTGGCTATCAGATGCAATTGCACAATTTACAAAAGATGATAAAGTGGTCGCCTTAAAAATAAAAGGTCAGTGGTTAACAACTGGAGATCCTCTAAATTTTTTAAAAACCACACTTACATATGCAAAAGACGATCCTCTACTCTGGACAGAATTGAAAGAATATATTAATAATATATAATATATTCATTACATAACTTATGCCAGATCAAAATACTGCCACACAAAATAATAACAATATTGCCAATAATCCGGAAATACAACAAATAGGATCAGACAATTCATACCTAGAAGTTGAAAAACTTAAGAAGAAGAGAAGAAATTTAGTTATTGGAAGTTTCGTTGCATTTGTAGTAATTCTTATAGGGGCAATAACTGTAATATATCTTTATAATTATCACCCAACACCATCTAATAAAAATATTACTTTAACTATGTGGGGTGTTAGACAACCAGAAAGTGTGTATTCTCAAGTAATACAGGAATATGAAAAATTACACCCAAATATAAAAATTGTTTATGATCAAATTCCATCTACAAATTATGAAAGTGACCTTTACTCTAAACTCTCAAGTGGTATAAATGAGCCAGATATAGTTACTGTAGGTAATACATATATTCCAATATTTAAAAAATATCTCACTCCTGCACCTGCAAGTGTCATAACCACTACGCAGTATCAAAGCATTTTCTATCCAACAGCAGCACAAGATTTTATATCGTATGGACAGATATATGCACTTCCCTCAAACTATGATGGGCTTGCACTAATTTACAATAAAACAGAGTTCCAAAATGCAGGATTAACTGCACCCTCTTCAAATATAACTAATTTTGTAAATGAGATTCCAAAGTTAGTTATAAAAAATAATTCACAAACAACAACCCAGGCTGCAGTAGACATAGGTACTGATACAAGTAATATTAATAATGCCTATGATATTCTCTACTACCTTATGTTCTTAAATAAAACAAGTATGATATCTAATAATACAGTGACATTTGCTAATGGCAATAATTCTCAAGAAGCTTTAAATCTATATAATCAGATAGCTCAGGAAGATGGATGGAACTCAACATTCCCAAATGCTGTATCTGCATTTGCTGCTGGAGATGTTGCTATGATTTTCGAGCCTTCTTGGGAGATAAAAAACATTTTGACAATTAATCCAAAAATAAGCATAGGTATTGTTCCTCCACCTCAGATTCCTGGAAATAACGTATACCTTTCTTTATACTTTGGAAAATCAGTCACTGCATATTCAAAATATCCACAACAAGCTTGGCAGTTTCTAAATTATCTGGATCAGAAATCTACACTATTAACTCTCTATAATAATGAAATACAAAATGGTGAAATTTTGGGAGAAGTATTTCCAAGAAAGGATATGGCAAACCTTGCATCTCAATACCAATACATGGAACCCTTTATTCAAATGGCTCCTTATTCAAAATCATGGGAGATGGGGGATTATAAAAAGGTAGGAGCGATATTTGATAATGTTATAGCTGGAAATGAGACCCTGCAGCAAGCACAATCTCAGGTACTAAGTTTACTTATAAAAGTAACACACAATGATTATGTTGTACCTCCAAACGAATAGAAAAAAATATGGATATTAAGAATCTTCTTATAAAAAATAACTACATTACGGAAGATCAGTATAAAGATTTAGAAGAGAAATCAAAGCAGTTATCAAGTTCTATAGAGGAGCTTGTTATTGGAAGAAATATTATAACTGAAGACCAACTAGGAGAATTAGTTTCTAAGGAATTCTCAATACCCCATATTTCTCTTTTACACAAAACTCTAGATCCTGATGTGGTAAAAATTATTCCAGAAAAAACATCTATTGAAAAAAAGATAATCGCTTTTGAGAAGACTCCTACAAGTTTAAAGATTGGAATGACTAATCCAAGAGATATAAATACCATAGAGTTTATTAAAAAGGGAACAGGATACATAATAGACCCCTATTTTATAACCGAGAAATCCTATTTTGAGGGACTTAAATACTATAAAACCTCAATAAAAGAGGAATTGAAAAATATTATAGAAAAAAATGAAAAGGATAGTAAGGGGTTAAAAGGAGATGAAACTGAAGCTTTGCCAATAATAAATATAACAGACACAATACTTGAATATGCCAAAACAATGGGTGCATCGGATATACATATAGAGCCTCTAGAAGAGAAGGCTGTTATAAGATATAGAATTGATGGAATTTTACATGACCAGGCAACCTACTCTATTGATGTACATAAATCTGTTGTTGCAAGAATAAAAATACTTTCTAATTTAAAAATTGATGAGCACAGATTACCTCAAGATGGGAGATTCAAAACAGTCTTAAATGATCAAGCTGTGTCATTTAGGGTATCAATAATGCCTGTATATTTTGGAGAGGTAATAGTTGCAAGACTTCTTGAAGATAACGCAAAATCATATAATCTGGAAGCGTTAGGATTCAGAGGAAGAGATTTGGATATAATTAAGGATTCAATAAGGAGGACTGTTGGTATGATACTTGTCACTGGACCTACAGGATCTGGAAAAAGTACTACTCTTTATACAGTACTTTCGCAACTAAACACACCGGAAGTAAATATTAATACAGTAGAGGATCCAATAGAATATAGTATGGTAAGAGTAAATCAAACCCAGGTTAACTCTCAAATTGGGCTCACATTTGCAGCAGGATTAAGGGCATTTTTAAGACAGGATCCAGATATAATCATGGTAGGAGAGATAAGAGACACAGAAACTGCTGATATATCAATTAATGCAGCAATGACTGGACATTTAGTTTTATCTACACTACATACAAACGATTCTTCGGGAGCAGTTCCAAGATTAGTAGATATGGGTATAGAATCATTCCTTATAGCATCAACACTAAATGTTGTAATAGCACAAAGACTTGTAAGAAAACTTTGTAATAGTTGTAAAAAAGAATATGAGATGGATAGTAAAACTATAAGCATATTAGAAGAACAATACCAAAAAAAGGGTATTGATAAGAAAATAGACAACAACAAATTTTACCAAGCTGTTGGGTGTGAGTACTGTAATAATGGATATAAAGGAAGAATAGGAATATATGAGATTCTTGAGATAACTGAAGAAATAAAGGATTTGATAACAAAGAGAGCAACCGCCCAAGAAATACAAAAAGTTGCCCAGGAAAATGGAATGACTCTTATGATAGAGGATGGTTTATATAAAGCATCTGAAGGGATTACTTCTATAGAAGAAGTTTTAAGAGTGGTGAAAGAATAATACTTTATCTATTTGTTTAGCTCAACTAAATTTTGAAATTCTTTTGAAATATCATAAGATGAAGGATCCTCTCCAGAAAGAATTCCAGAAATTGAAGACAGCACACTACAAAGACATTGCAATTCATATAAAGATAATTGAGTCTGTGGTGAATATCTAGGTTTTCTAAAAAATGAATCACCTTTAAAATAATACCTACAAAAAGGTCTGCTATTATCTGTTACACGTCCTTGACCCAAATTTATCGCAATTTCCTCTTCCTTGTCAAAAGATATTTCCCCTAATAAAGGCATTTTCCCTAATCTGAAAACTCCATATTCTACTCTATAGGTAAGTCTTTTGGCCTCTCCCTCCCCAACTGATAGCCTATCTCTTATTTCCTTACACTTCCTCCTAATAAAATCTGAGTATGCTTCCCTTGCTTCTTTATCTGTAAATGTTTTATTCTTCTCTAACATAAATTTGTTATATGATTTTAAAAGAGGATTTTACAGTATTTTGTGGGAATTTCAAAATAAAAAAAATTATATAGCTATTAGAAAAAGGATGTAGGGAATATAGATGTTATCATGATCTGAATTCAGTGTATCTTTTGTCAAATTTATAAGAGTATCTATTCCAATTTTTTTTGATAAATTTGAAACTTTTTTATCTTCGTTTATGTTAAGAGCTAAAAGAGAGGATGAATATTCTAAAAGAAAATTTATCTCTTTCTCTCTTTCTCTGTAATAATTAATATGTAGAGCGTTGGAGTATCTTATGCATTCTATCAATGTCAGATTTTCAATATATTTTGAAAATAAGAAAGGAGAGCCAACTATCTCCTCTTCACTAATTTTTAAAATACTATTTCTTATACCTATATCTATTAAAAATATTTTAATATTTGATATTTTATTAGAATTTTCTCCATACTTTGATATTGAAAATATTAGGTTAGATTCCTTAAGAAGTGATATATATTTTTCAACAGTTTCTCTATGGATACTAAAATCTTTGACTATCGAACTGATGCTATATTCTGATCCAAAATTTTCAGAGAATTTAAAAAAAAGTGAAGCAAGAACATTTGTATTCTTTATATCTTCAAGTATATATATATCCTGCAGTAATACCTTCTCAATCTGGGTTTGATATAGATACTCAAATTGCAAATCTTTACCATCTATATTCCAACTTTCGATAAATCCACCAATAACCATATACTCATAGAAATATTTAAATATCTCGTCCTCATATAAGAGAAAATCGGGATATATACTCTCAAGGCTATCAACAAAAAGATTTGGATTTTCAAATAAAATAGGCCCTGTGAGATGTAGCTTTTCTATGAATTTTAGTATTCCTTCTTTTACCAGAATTGATACTCTATCATCATAGGATAATCTATAAAAAAGATACTCATAAAAAGAGAATGTATAGACTTTGAAATTTTTTATTCTTCCAGCGAGGGATTCACTACTCTTACCAACAATAGAGTGTTCTACAGATCCTGATATTACAAAGTGTATATTAAAACCCCTATCATAATATTTTTTTAAAAATAACTCCCATTCCTTGAATTTATGTATCTCATCTATAAAAAAATATATTTTTCTTTTCTCTAAAGAATCTTTTAATATAAATTTTTCGTAAACTGAGAGGATATTATCAAAGAAAAGAGGATTTGAAGAATTAGAGTATATGAAAGGATCATCCATAGATATATATACTATATCGAATCTGCTTACTCCCTCTCCTATAAGGTCAAAAACAATCTGCTTTAGCATAGTTGTCTTCCCAACCCTTCTTGGTCCTGTTATAGAAATTATCTGCTTTAAATTTTTGATTGATGAAAATATATCTGAGTATATATCTCTCCTAAAAACAGGAATGGAGTCAAACGCATTATCCAGTTTCCACCATGGGTTATAAAATTCTAAAGTCCTCCTTATTAAATTATCTTCCATAAATATATTTAACACCAAAGCATAAAATTTTTCAATCATTTTACACTGCTAGGGTGTAAGAAATTGTGAACAGGATTTTATGCCAGAGTACTAAATTTTTGATATATTCCTAGGAGAGGTCTGATCATAAATCCATTCAACAAAAACCCTAAACCTAGAGCGAGTAGAAAACATTAAAGATAAATATATAAATTTCCACAAAATCCAAGCGAACTTTCCGGTAATAATAACTCCTTTTATTGAAACCACAGCGTTCTTGTGTCCCAGGGAGAGTAAAAGTCCTTTAAGGTTATACTCAAAAGGATAGATATTGCTTCCCTTCATAGAATTGTAAAGATTTTGTGCACACACCTTTCCTTCCTCCTCTGCAATTTGTGCAAGCTGAGGAAGAGACACTCCATCGATACCTTTAAAATCAGACACATCTCCAATTGCAAAAATTTTATCAAATCCAGGTATATTAAAATATTCGTTTACTGATATTCTTTTTTTCACATCCCAATCAGGGATATTACTTTCTGGAACGTTTGGCTTAACCCCAGCAGACCAGATTAGAAGATCATATTTTAATTTCTTATTCTTTGTAATAAATACTTCCTCCTCAGATACTCTCATAACCTTTGCATCTGTGAGTATCTTAACTGAGCTATCTTCTCTTGAAAGTATAGACTTTATCTTTTTCCTTACCTTTTCT
>JAJYWX010000035.1 GCA_021791275.1 bacterium
ATTAAAAGAAATTTCTCTCACTTCAATTCCTGCAATATTTCAATTCGGCCTATATAATGGTAGTAGTAGTGTAGATGGCAATACTTTCTGTACATATTATCCTAAATATCTACTTTCAATTGCAAACGCAGATGATGGTAACTTTGGTACAACTGTAGCTAATTATTATAAATACGCCCCAGATAATTGTAACTAAATATCTGTTCCCTTAAGTGGGTGGAATTTTTTGTGAGTTTCTTCAGCATATTTATCAGATGCATGGACATATTTATTCGTAGTCTGTAAAGATTCATGTCCTAAAAGTATTTGAATTGCAACAGGATTTGCACCTTGTTCCGCAAGATATGTTGCAAAACCATGTCTTAAACTATGTGCTGAAGTTGGGACTATAATACCGAGCTTTTTCCTATATAGGGAGATTCTTTCTTGTATATAATTAGTAGAAATCCTTTGGTTAACAGATCCATTCCTCCCACCTCTAATAGGTATAAATAAAACACTATTTTCATCGTTTCTAATACTTAAATAATCAAATATATATTTCTTCGCTCTCTCAGTAAGATAAACAAATCTTTGTTTCTTCCCCTTACCTAAAACATATATTTTACCATCATCATTTATTTGATCCCTATTCAAAGATACCAACTCTGATATCCTCATACCAGTTGAAAATAATGTTTCTAAAATAGCCCTATTTCTAATTTTTACAAAATCATTCTTCTCATATATTGAGGGAAATTCTATTAATTTAATCAATTCTTCTAATTCTGCTACTTGAGAATTTTTTTTCTCAGTTTTAATTAACTTTATAACTTCTGGATTAATTGGAGTAGGGAAGTCAAAATCTATTAGGAATTTTAAATATGACCTTAGAGAAGATAAAATCCTATTGATTGACCTTGCTGAGAGTTTTCCATCACTATTAGAATTAAAATTATGTACCTTATAAGTATCGTTTTTTAATATAGATATATATTTCCCAGTACGAAGAAAATCTTTAAAAGATATTATATTATCTTTATTAAGATCCCCAAATTCAATATTTTGATCCCAAAGGAATAATTCAAATAATGATAAATCTCTTCTATAGTTATAAATTGTTTCTTCACTATAATTATTATTTAAAAGATTTTTTAAGAAATCTTCTTTATGTTCTAATCTGCCATCTTCATAATCCATAATAATATATTATAGAATATTTAGATTTTAGTCCATATCATAACCAGGGAAATAATCAATTTTAATTAACTGATTATCTATATTAAAAGCATCTAAGAGTATTGATTTAATATTTTTAACAAAAGGTTCAGGCCCAGATATATAAAATATAGAATTAGATACATTTACTCCATCAATATTGGATTTTATAACATTCTCATCTAAAATACCGGTATTATATATAATATTTATATCTTTATTTGAATCAAAATAATCTTTATATACTACCTCTCCATTTTTATTTGAATAGAGTAGAGTAATAGGTAAATTCTTATTGTTTAGTTCAAGACTCTTTATTATTGACCTAAATGGAGTTATTCCTATACCTCCAGCAATAAAAAATATATTTTCATAAATATTACCTGAGTTTAGAACAAAATTGCCCCAAGGTCCTTCAGCTGTTATACTATCCCCTATATTTAAATTTCTTAATTCTTCTTTAAATTTACTTCCTCTTTGAAAGAATCTAGTTGTCAATAAAATAGTCTCTTCTTCCGGTGCAGATGCTATTGTAAAAAATCTATCAGATCCTCGATCATCTGGATTATCAATTTCCAAATAGTATTGTAAAAATTGTCCAGGAATCCAACTTATCTTATTTTCAGGATTAAAAGAAAAAGAAATAACATCTTCAAATAATTCTTTTTTATCCTTCAAAAAAAGCTTCATAATTTGGGTCTATTTTCAATTTAAAATAAAAAGTAGTATAAATTATCATTCATCTTGCAAACCTTTATCTGAGTCAAAATGAATCATTGCATGGGTACCGTCACAAAAGGGTTTTGTTTGAGAATTCCCACATCTACATAGATATACTTCTTGATCGCTTGATAAATCATTTCCATCTTCATCAACTATCTGGAAATCTCCACTAATCTTATATGGTCCATTTTTTGTTGGGGTTATTTTTGTATTTGACATTATACCTTATAAAAATAAAATAAGCTTTAATAACATTATACAAAATATAAAAAGACATGTTAAGAAGGAGAATCCCCCAATAATAATAGTGGGATATATATGTAATTCAGAATATATCCCTATATAAAGGCATATTATGGATATATATGTATAAATTAAATTAAAAAATATTTTATAGAAAAATTTAGGGAAGTATAAAATAATAAATATAAATAATTAAAAATTTAATAATTATAAAAAAAGAATCTGATATTTTTTTACAAAAATTCCTTCCAAATAAGGATTTGATGGGGAAGAGCAAGAGAGTAGTACCTTTCTCAGAAAGAAATAATATGTAACTGAGTATAAGGGTGATTATACTCAATTATCACAATCACTCTACCACCCTTTTAATCTCTTAGGGGAGGACTACTTTTAGATATATTTAATATATAAATATACTTTTATAAAATTTAATATTAAATTTATATTTTATTACACAAATACCGCTACCACTATCAAACTTTTTCTCAATTAAACCTAGTATTTGATATTTATTTTTTATCCACATAAAAACTATAGGACTTCCCCGCCCTCACACCACTTACAATAATACTATAAGGTATATGCCCCCTACTCTTACTGTTATATAAGGCTTTTTATGACAATATTATTGTAATAATATTTATTTTTATTAAAAAATTTAATTAAAACTAGAAATATTTATATTCTTTTGCAATCTATATTAAAAATTACAGTTTTTTCAAAATCTGCCAACTATCCCCCATGTTGGCAAAAAAATTAATGCTATAAATAAAATAATCCCAAATATATAATACTCAATATAATTGAGAGATAAAAAATTATTTAAACGCTCGTGAAGTAATATACCAATATAAACATATACTAAATATGATAAAGAAAGAGAAGATAAAAATGGAGATATAGGGTAGAACATAAATAATAGAATTATATTTAAAAATAAAATAAGTCCAAATAATAAATATAATATAGCATCAGATATTTCATAATCTAGAGAAATTATATTTTCAAAAATGATAATATAAACAAATAAAAGCCCTAAAGATAAAGTAATAAGAATATTTTTCTGTGAAAAAAGAAGTAGAAACCCTAAATAACTTATAAATATTGATACCACATAATTTATTGTATAAGAAAATCTTGCAAGAGGTATGTGCTCATATTTTGATGCATTTATAATACTTATATGAATAAAAGAAGCATATAAAATCAAAAAATATATTATATAGATAATAAAACTAATAAATATATCTGAAAATAAAAATTCATAACTCAAATAAAATAAAAAGAACAGTACTGATATAAGACTTGGATATAGCAATAAACTGAAAGCTTCTTTAATTTTAAAAGAAAAATTAACTATCATTAAAGATATCAAATATGATAAGACTATAATAATAAATAATAGATATGGAATAAATCTAAATAAAAAAAATACTGCAACAAATGAAAGAACAACTAATATAGCAGAAGAAAATAATATAAAAGTCTTGGGACTAATATTCTCAAAGTAAGGAGAGCTCTTCATTGTAATTTATATTTAAATAATCAAATGCTAATTTGGTTGCTACTCTACCCCTAGAAGTCTTTTTTATCAATCCAGATTGTATTAAAAATGGTTCACATACATCTACTATAGTATCTACATCTTCTGATATTGATTCAGCAATGGTACTTACTCCTACAGGACCTCCATTAAATTTTTCTACAATAATTTTAAGTATCTTTGTATCTAAATCATCCAAACCCATTTTGTCAATATTCTGAGCACTAAGCGATTTAAGAACTAGATCCTTATTTATATTACTAACTTTATATACATCAGCATAATCCCTAACCCTCCTTAATAATCTATTAGCTATTCTTGCAGTACCTCGAGAACGAGATGCTATCTCTCTAATAGCATCCTTATCTAATTTAATATTTAAAATTTTACAAGATCTAGTAAGTATATCCTCTATATCTTCCTGAGTATAAAAATCAAGCCTAAATATAACACCAAACCTATCTCTTAAAGGAGAAGATATAAGACCTATTTTAGTAGTAGCTCCAATCAAAGTGAATTTAGGCAAATCTAGCCTTAAAATATTTGCCGATGGACCAGTACCAACAACTATATCTAAAGCAAAATCTTCCATAGCAGAATATAACTTTTCCTCTATCACTCTATTCAACCTGTGTATCTCATCTATAAATAAAATATCCCCTTCCTGTAATCCAGTTAATATCGATGCTATATCTGCAGCTCTTGTTAAAGCAGGGCCAGAAGTTATATGCATATTTACACCCATTTCATTAGCTATTACCGAAGATAAAGTAGTTTTACCCAGTCCAGGAGGACCATAAAAAAGTATATGTTCTAATACATCTCCCCGTGATTTAGAAGAATTTATAAGTATAGAAAGATTTTCCTTCTCTTTTTTTCTGCCAACAATATCATCAAATGTCTTTGGCCTTATATTATCTTTCATTCTTTTTGCTTTTCATATCATTTAAAAGTAATATAGCAGATTTAATTAATACTGATAGATTATCCTCCTCAGAGTACCTATCATGGAAATCTTGATAAATTGAATCTATTTCAATTTTAGAGTATCCAAGATTTATTAAAGCACTCCTCACCTCATTCCAATTGCTATTATCTAACTCTAGATTTACTAATTTACCCTTAAGATCCAAAATAATCCTCTCTGCAGTTTTTTTACCCAATGAAGGAATAGATGAAAGAAATGCAACATCAGAATTCTCTATTGCACTAGATAAATCATCTATATTTGAATTAGATAATATATTTAATGCAGCTCTAGGCCCTACCCCATTAACGCTTAATAAAGATTCAAACATATGCATTGAATCTAAATCTAAAAATCCGAATAATCTTTGCCCTCTCTCATTTGATTCAGGATAAATATATAGTTCAATCTCAGATTCAACATTAAATTTAAATATCACCTTATCAGTAACTTCAATCTTATACCCAACATCATGTACATTTATAACTAAATAATTTTCACCTTTATATTGTAAATAACCTTTTAAATAACCAATCATAAATATTTTTTAGTTTGCAAATGACAAAATGCCAAAGCTACAGCATCTGCAGCATCATCTGGCCTAGGAAAATCTTCTAGCTTTAATACTAATTTTAACATATTTTGAACCTGCTGTTTATTAGCAACACCATAACCAGTTAAAGCACTCTTAGCTTGCAATGGCGTATATTGAAAGATTGGAAGATTCATAATTGCAGACAAAAGAAATACTATCCCTTGAATTTGAGCTACGCCAATAATAGTCTTTGCATTATTATTAAAAAAGACTTTTTCCATAACGATTTCATTCGGTTTATAGAGGTCTATTATAGTCTTTAATTCTTGATAGACCTTAAGAATCCTTTCCTCAATAGGTTCTCCCGATTTGGTTAATATAGCTCCCCATTGAACGTTTTCTATATTTCTACTCCCATCTTTAGACTCTAT
>JAJYWX010000031.1 GCA_021791275.1 bacterium
AACAAAAAAGTATCAATTTAAAAAAATTATTTAAAAAAAATAATATTCTCTTTTTTGGAGATGATCATGATATGAATCAAGGAAGATATTGGTTATCTAAAGAGCTTTTAAATCTAGATAATATTGACTATTTAGGAATTGAGTATATAGATACCTCTAAACAAGAATTAATTAATAACTCTGAATATAATAAATTGGGAATATACCTTAAAAGAGTATATAAGGATTTTCTAGGATTTTCTCCAGATTCTATTATAAACTTAATAAAAATAGCAAAAACAAAAAATATCAAAGTTTATGGAATAGAGATGCCAGAAGCTTCTTTTGATAATTGGTATACAAAAGAAGCTCAAGATGCAAGAGTAAAATATATATCAAAACAAATTATCAAAATATCAAAATTAGGTAAAGGAATAATATTACTGGGAGCTGATCATGTAGAAAAGAATCAGAAAAATGTATTTCATAATATAAAGAAGAAATATAAAGATATATTATCTATAATATTTATAGGAGGAAGAAATTGGTCACAGGATACAGAAGAATATTGGATAAGAAAATTAGAAATGGATTCTCAAAGAAATAATATTCAAAATGATTTTTTTACACTGAGAATTAAAAATAATATATTACCAGCAGATTACATATTACATTTTCCTCAAACAGAAAAAGTTAAATAATATTAATACTATACAGTGAGTATAGGGTGGGGGCAGGAAGATATAAAGGTTCTAACATCATCCACGATACCCAGCCAAGAAAGACGAACAGGTTCTGAAAAAATAAAATATAAGTAATATTTAAATGAAAGATATCACACTTGAAAATGAAATTAGAGATGCTAAAAGTTTTTTATATTTTTATCTAGAAAATAAATCTATAATAGATCAAATAGATTTTAAAAAATCAAAAATTAAACAAGATGGATCCCCAGATTTTTATTTTAAAGAAATAAATATTTTATTGGAAATTAAAACTCTTAATAGAAAACTTTATTTAGATAGAAAATTATTCAATAATAAAAATAGCTTTCAGATGGAATCTCAAATACAAATAGAGGAAATCAAAAAACTATTAAAAAAATCAGATAAACAACTAAATTATCCAATTTTAAATAAGGATACTGAAAAGATTTTTCTTATTGTTAATCAATATAAATATTTATTTAATCTAAACAAAGGTGTATATATTCAACTTAAAGATATTGTTAAAAATTATAATTTTATAAATACAAATAAGGTATTTTTCCAATATAGGGATGAAAATTGCTTAATCCAACATGAAATTTTACATTTTTAATTAAATCAATATAACATTATGAATCAAGGATATACAGATAGTAGTTCTGCTAATGAAAAAGATTTTTTGACTGGATACCGTGATTTTACTTTAAATATAAGAATATATGTACTAGAAATATTAAAAAATGAATATGACAGTACAGAAGATATAGATATTAAAGCCAAGGTTTTAGTAATAATGGAAGAACAATTTTTTTTTATAATGGAAACCTTTTTTGGTTTTAGTTATGCTTTTATAAAAATAAATGAAAGCAAAAATAATAAAAGTTTTGTTTCTTTATTAGAAACAAAATTTGAAGTAATTAGTAATCTTCATAATGAATTATCTAAGAAATCAGAAGATGATATAAAAAAGTATTTTGTGATAAAGGAGGATATGGAATTTAGACTGCTTAATTTGATAGGTATTTGGACTAATGAAGATTTTTTTAAATCATTAAAAATAATATTAATTCCAAATCTAGATATATCAAAACATAAATTATTAATATATAAAAAAGGCTCTACAATAATAAAAATTTTAGACAAAAATAAACAAAATCAAATATCAGAACTAGATGAAGATATAGGTCATAAATATAGTAAAGAAAATATTCCTTCTCAAGAAAAATATTTTTTAGATATGGGAACTAAAATTAATGAATTAATAAAAGATATAATAAATTTAAGATTAATGGACTTAGAAGATCAAAATAATATAAGGACGATAGTTTAGGAGAAATGAATAAAATAGTTTAAATAAAATTTATAGTAAATTGAAATTTTCTTATTTTTAGAAATGATAATTTATATATCAAAAGCCAATTGAGTATTTAAAAAGTTATCTTCTTTAAATTCATCCCACATTTCCATAATATTCAAATCAGGTTTATTTTCTAACATTGCTATTGTACACAATCCTAAGTAATATGCTACATTCACTGGTAATGCATTACCAATTTGTTTATATTGAGATGATACAGATCCAACAAACTCCCAATTATCTGGAAAGGTTTGTATCCGTGCATATTCTCTAATGGTGAGAGGTCTTGTTTCTTCTGGGTGACATCTTTCTGTTTGTTTCTGTGCAGGACTACAAGTTAATGTCAAACTAGGTTCATTCCAAGACAATCTTCTTGCCATACCTGTCTTACCTCCCGACATGTGATAACTACTTCCCATATATTCTTTTTGTAAATTTATTGGCAAATCTTTCCAATATCCTCCTTCAGGAATTTTAGATAATATTTTTCCTTTTTGTTTTGAATATGTTTGCCCCAGAGATTCAGGACAATTCATTAAAGCTTCTTTTAAAGAAATAATATAATCTTTTTCTTTTGGAAACAAGAAAGGTATATCTAAATCGTTCCTTATTCCTATAATTATTAATCGTTCTCTTTTTTGAGGAACATCTAAGTATTGTGATCTCAAAACTTTATATGAGACTCTATATCCTATTTCTTTAAAAACATTAATAATCGTCTGTAAAGTTTTTCCATCATCATGTTTTTCTAATCCTTTAACATTTTCACCTATAACTATTTTAGGTTTTACTTCTTTTACACATCTTGCTAACTCATAAAAAAGAGTTCCTCTTACATCTTCAAACCCCAATTTTTTACCTGCATAGCTAAAAGCCTGGCAGGGAAACCCCCCTTGCACAATATCGGCTTTTATTCCTTTATAATTAATATCTCTTACGTCTGATTGAATGATATTCCATAAGGGTCTATTTTTCTTTATAGTTGATACTGCATTTTTATCATTTTCAACTAATAGTGTATGATTTAACCCTGTATTTTCCATCCCTAATGCTGTTCCCCCAGCACCTGCAAATAGTTCAATAATATTATATTTAGTTTTTTTATTAGATTTAAGAATTGTAAAATTATTAAAAGTACTGTTTCTTTTAATCCTATTGTTAATTCTTTTAATTTCTTCAATGTCAAAAAGTCTATAATTTATATTAGATCGCTTAGACTTAATTAAACCTTTTCTTTCCCATCTTCTGATAGTATCTGAAGATACTTTCAAAATATTAGAAACTTCATTTACAGTGTATAATCTATCCATAAATTTAGTATACCAATAACCCTTGCATTATGCAATGGTTATCTATATGGGTGTTTTTAGGGATTAAAATGTATTATCAAATAAATTCTCAAAATCACTAATAAATTTAAGACTTTTTTTCTCAGTACCTAAAATATCACATATAATCTTGGGTAATGCTAAATAAAGTAATTTTAAAGCATCATTATATCCAGATGCTAAAGCATAAAAACTTTTACCGTCTATGACTCGTATATCTTCTCTTTTTTCAATTTTATTCTTATTTATATTATCTGAAGGAACAAAAGGTTTATCATAAATATTCTTATGTTCTGGAATAATCTCTACTACATAAGCAGTAAATCCACTACGATTTATTAAAGAATCTTTTAAACTATTGTATACGTAAACCTTATCACTCCCTTTTATTGTATTATACTTATTTTTAATCTCTGCTATTATTTTTTTATCTTTATTTTCAACATCAAAAACTTCATCTATATTTTCCCATCCATCAATACTGGATATAATTTTTTGATGAAAGGCACCTATCAAATTTTGAAGAGTCTTTTGGCGTTGTCTCATGTTTTCATTTTCAATCCAATTATTATAGCTAAGATTATTTATTAATGAATCAAAAAGAGCTGAAAATGGATCTAAAGCATTTTTATATAAATCTTTATTATTACTACTCCTATCAATAACACCTTTAACTATTTTATATAGATCTTCATCGGATACATATGGAACTAGTGTATTTTTATTCATTATTTTTTCATTAATATTATACCATTTTAGTTAATAAATGATATCAT
>JAJYWX010000026.1 GCA_021791275.1 bacterium
GTCTCTTGTTGTTCCTAATATAACTTTTATTTTTGCCATATGTTTTTATAAATCTAAAATAAGTATTAACAGTATATAGTACATACTTTACTTTGTAAAGTAATTTCCGAATAGATAGTATTAATTTTTCCTTCTATGTTATATAATAAGGGAAATGAAAGAATGTGGTATAGAAAAAACAATGAAAATTATAGGACGTAAATGGACTGTTCTGATTTTGCGTGATATTTTTGATGATAAAAAAAGATTCGGAGAACTACTCTCTTCATTGGAAGGCATATCTCCTAAAACTTTATCTTTAAGATTGAAGGATTTAGAAAAAAATAAATTAATTAGTAAAAAAATATATAAAGAGATTCCTTTACATGTAGAATATTCTCTAACAGAAAAAGGAAAATCATTAAGCAAAATTTTAAAAGATTTAAGATTATGGGGAGAAAAATATTAAACTTCTTTTTCTGCTCTTTTCTTGGTTTTTACAACAATGGAGTTTAATATTTCGATTATTATAAACCCTGCAATTGAATAAAAAACTAAAGCTATTATAGTATTTAAGGATATAACGAATCGTCCATACCTCAAGCTTTCAAATAGACCTTCAAAAGGTGCAACTAAAGGATTAGATACACCGTAGATAAATTTAGATATTAAATTATCCCTATTAGCTCCAAAAAGTAGGAATAGTATTCTAAATACTAGGAATCCTTCAATTATAGAAAATATTGTATAAATTACTTTATCAGATATATTCATGTTAAAATTATATAATCTATTGGCTATCAAATCAACAGTTATATACTTTTTTTATAAAAAAATATAAAATTAGCATCAATTATGAATCCAAATAATCAAACACAAACAAATCCATCTACAATGTATCCACCTCAAGCTCAGAATACGCTTAATATTACTGATCAAGATAAGGAAATGCTCTCCAAAGTTATGGTCATAAGATCTGTTGGAATACTTCATCCAATCTCTCCTATAGAATATAATATACAAGCCAGAGCAATAGAGAAAACTATTCTACATTTACATGGGGTTACCAAAACAGTTGAGGATATAGGGGTAAAAACTATAGATAAGGTCGATATAGAACAAGGAATATTTTTTGGTAATGTGAAAATAGTGCATATGGATCAATCTGAGATTCACATTGACTCTATTTCAAAGGGAAACGCAATTAATATAAAGAATTTTTTTGAGCAGGTCATAGATTTCCAGAGAAGAAATGTTGTAAATGTTACTGGGGATTAATTTATTTTACTACATGAGCTGTAGATAAAATTGGTGTAGCATTTATACTAACTAGTAAAATTGATGTAAAAAATATACTTAAAGCCTTTCTCATATCGTATGAGGAAAGTATAGATTATTAAGATTGAGATATCAAGTTTATCGAGTTACACTTTCTGCAATTCCTTTTCTGTCCCATTTTTGCCACTTCATTTCTTTTGTCTTTATGGATTTAACTAAAGCGTTAACCTCTACAAATGTTGTAACATAAAACATCATCCAAGCTATAGGAGATAATAGAGAAAAAGATAATTTATTTTCCTTTCTAGCATTATCAAAAAATATTTGAACAAAAAACATAAATGATACAACAATTATTCCAGATAAAAATGATGAGAAATTATTACTTAAGAAAGATACAATAAAAAGTATTAATAGAAATATTAACTCCAGAGATAATTGGAAATCTCCAAATATTGCGAAAGGAAGTATTATGAAAGTTAATATTTTTCTATGTTTTTTGTCACTACTAAAAAATAAATCTTTATGTTGTTGAAATGTCTGTACCCTACCCTTTTTCCATCTAGATCTTTGACTTATAAGACCTTTAAGATCAGATGCACCTTCTGTATAAATTATAGATCTAGATGCATAAACTATTTTCATCCCAGCTTTTTGTATTCTTACAGATAATTCTATATCTTCTGTTATATTATTAGGGTTATAAAGACCTAATTTTTCAAAAACCTCTCTTCTAAATGCTCCTGCTGCACCTCCTATTATATATATTGAGTTCATTACAGAGTCAGCTTTTTTAAAATAGAATGAGAATAAAAATTCTAAATATTGTAATGTACTTAAAAATCCTCCGCTGCTAGAGATTTTTACATTTCCAACCGCAGCTTTAACATTAGGATCTGCAAATAAAATAACAAAATTATTTATAGCTTCTTTATCAACAATGCAGTCAGCATCTATAGATATTATTATTTCTCCTGATGAAAGTCCGATAGCAGTATTAAGAGCATTACCTTTCCCCCCATTTTCTTTATATTTATATATTATACTTTTATCCTTATTCTTATTAGTTTTTTTAAATTCTTTAATAAAATCTTTTATTATTTTATCTGAATTATCTGTAGAACCATCATTAACAACTATAAGTTCAATCTTTCTATAGGTGTTATTCAGTACTGATTTCATTGTTGATATAATACCTACTTCTTCATTCCAAGCAGGTACTATTACAGAAACTTTAGGTCTATATCTTTTAATTTTCCATTTAAATTTTTTTAAGAAATTATTATATTGAACTTCATACCAAGGAGATATTGTCATATATAAAAAATACTTAATTAGAAGTGTTGTAGCAAAGAAAATTATTATATCTCTTAAAATTAAAACTAAATAACTATTAAGAGGTGTATGACGAAGTATAAATATTGAATAGATTATTTCTAATGTACAAAAATAAAGGAATAAATAGATTAAGGTCGATTTTAATGTGAAATATTTTCTTTTGACATTTACATCTTTACTATTATTTTTCTTTACTTTTTTATTTTTACTTTTGAAAAATTTCATTATCTTGATCCTGAATTTATTATTTTAACTAATATATTTGTAAATGATACTAATACTATAAAGTAAACAACAAGCTTGTAAACCAGTCCAATATTTAAATAGGTTATATAAATAAATAAATATATTGTTGCAAAAAGTGCAATAAAAAAAGATAAAATATAGAATATTGTTACTATTATATCTTTTAAGTTTTTATATATATTATTCTTGTTTAACATAAACATCAATATAAAAATACTACAAGGTTGAATTCTATCATAAAAGTGGAATATTCTCAAATCTTATAGGCCTATTTTTTTAACTTTAGTTAATGATTGTTATATAATATAAATTATGAAAAATTTAAAAGAGCTATTTATTACTCCTCCAATATTATTTATTGCCTCAATAATTTTAATATTACTAATTCATTTTTATCTGAATCTTATTATTTTTCCATCTACAATCTTTCTATATATTATATCCTATATATTAATCTTTATAGGTATTATATTTATAATCTCTAGTATTTATTCTCTAATGAAAAATAATACAGATATACATCCATTTAGAAAACCCAGGATATTAGTTACTAATTTTCCATTTTCAATATCAAGAAACCCAATCTATTTGTCTTTTATTCTTTTTCTTATTAGTTTTTCTTTATACTTAAGATCTGTGTTAGGTTTTATACCTGTTATAGCTTTTTATTTTATTATAGAAAAGAGTGTTATAAATGAAGAAGAAAAAATTATTTATAAATCTTTTGGAAAGAAATATCTAGATTATAAAAATAAAGTAAGAAGATGGATTTAAAGAATAAATTAGATAGAGATTTTTTTATAAAAGATTCTAAAAGAGTTGCAAAAGATTTAATAGGAAAAATTATCCTTACAAATATAGATAATGTTTATACAGGAGGAATTATTACCGAGACAGAGGCATATCCTTCAGATGATTGTGCTTCTCATATTTTTGGAAAGAGTGAAGTTTCTAAAAGATTACAAGTTCAATTTATGGAGGGTGGGTATATTTATGCTTACCTTATTATGGGGCTCTATACTATGACATCTATAGTTGTAAATAAAAAAGATATAGCAGATGTAGTTTTTATAAGATCAATAGAACCTGTAATAGGGATAGATGATATGATAAAAAGAAGATTATTAGAAAAATCTTGTGATATAAAGAGTATAGCATCCGGTCCAGGTAAATTAAGCTTAGCATTGGGTATAGATACAAGTTATAACTGGTATAACATATTCTCTAATAATTCAGTAATTTCATTTTATGATATAGGAAAAAATTTAACTGTATTATCTGGAGAAAGAATAAATCTTGGTTTATCGAATTGTCCAGATAATTTATTAAATCTTACTAGAAATAGGAAGTTAAGGTTTTTTTACAAAGGTAGTAAATTTTTAAGCTAGATGATAACATTCATTTATGAATATTAAAGATAGGGTTTATGGTAATCAAAAGATTATTTCGCCAGTTATAATAGAGCTTATCCAATCAAAAACTTTTCAGAGATTAAAAGGAATATCTCAGCACAGTGTTCCTAAAAGATATAATTATATTAAAAGAGAATTTTCTAGGTTTGATCATTCTATAGGTGTAATGATTGTTCTAAAAATTCTAAATGCTACTGAGGAGGAACAAATAGCAGGACTTTTGCATGATGTTTCTCATACTGCATTTTCGCATATGATAGATTGGGTTTTAGGAAGCTCTAAAACACAAGATTTCCAAGATAAAAGACATGAGGAAGTTATAAAATCTTCAGATATTCCTAGCATATTAGGTAAATACAATTATGATGTAGATAGAATAATTAATTATATTAACTTTCCATTACTTGAGAAGAAAATTCCAGATATATGTGCAGACAGGTTAGATTATTCTTTAAGAGAGTTTAGTAGAAAAAATATAGATATATGTTTAAAAAATTTAGATGTTTTAGATGATATGATTATTTTTAAAACTAAAGAGTCTGCAAAAATATTTGCAATAAATTTTTTAAAAAGAGAAGCTATATCTTGGTCAGGATTTGAAAGTGTCGTGAGAAGTTCTGTATTTGCAAGAATTTTGCAAATTTCTTTAGAAAAAAAATTTATAGATATAAAAGATTTTAATAAAGATGATAAATATGTACTAGAGAAGATTTATAAAGCTAATAACAACAATATTAATAGAGCTTTAAAAATTTTAGAAAATAGATCTTTAAAAAAATTCGAGCTATCTGATAGAGTATTTTATTCTAAATTTAGATATACTGACCCTATATTTTTAATAGATAATAAAAAAATAAGATTATCTGAATATGATAATGAATTTAAATCTATTTTAAATAAACAAAGAGAAAAAGAGGAAAAAGGTTTTAGAATTCCAAAAGTATTTGATTTTATTTTTGGGCAGTAATAGTAACCCAAGCTCTCTCAATATATCCACAGTCTAAAGATGAATATATCTTTATTGCAGCTTCAGACAAGAATCTTTTTGCTGCACTTATTGGAATTCCAGGTAAAGCTCCTTGAGCAAATTCATCATAGTTTAGTATTGCTAGCATATCATCGATACTCATTTTTGCAACAGTAATGAAGTACTCGATTTTTTGAAATCCAGTATCTTTTAGTGCTTCTAAATATCCTTCCAATCCCATTTGTGTTATTTGTTTGTTTTTTCTATTTTTTCTTTCTCTTTTTAAATCATCTCCATATCCTTCAGAAACTGCTAATTTAAATGCTTCTATCGCAATTCCTCCCCAAAGCTTTGCAGATTCTTCAGTAGGATACATTACATCTCCTATATATGCACTACTTATAGCCAATACACCTCCATCTTTTAATACTCTGTATGCCTCTTCTAACGTATTCCTGATTTTTGTAAGATGAATTGCATTAGCACATGTTATAATATTTGCAGAATTGGATGCAAATGGAGTTTTTTCAATATTACCGATTAAGAAATGGACTCCTTCTTCTAAAAATTTTTCTTTACAAGATTTTATTGCTTTTGGATCTATATCTATTCCAAATATATTTTCTAATTGGCTAAATCTGCTCATTACCGCTGCTATAGCACCTCCTGCCCCTGTTGCAAGGTCTACAAATACTTTCCCTTCAAGATCTTTTACCAAATTATCTGGCAAAATTTTCTCTAGAATACCCTTATAAAATGGCCTTGCAGTCATTTCTTCATATGAATAATCCTTTACTTCCAAATTACCTTCTGTTTCTGGCATATCTATTATTTTAATATGTCCCTATTTTATACCTAAAAAGGCTATTTAACAATATATAAATTATTTTAAAATATTTTTTATTTCTTTCAGGTCTCTTACCTCTATATAAGAGCTTTTTATATTTCCATTTTCATTAAAGTATATTAAATTCTCAATCCCAAATTTTTCTGCACCTTTTATATTTTCTATATCATTATCAATAAAGAGAATATTATCTAATGGTAATCCCACTTTATTGACTGCCATCTGAAATATTCTTCTATCAGGTTTATTGTATGGAGTTTCCTTAGACAGTATTATTACTTCGAAATATTTATCTAATCCGAAATTTTTAAATTCATATATTCTTCTTGATGGTTTCCCATTACTTAGAACTCCTAATTTATATTTATTTTTTAAAAAATCTAATAATTCTAATGAATATTCTTTTAAATAATAATCTTTTTTAATCTCATACTGAAGTAATTTATCTGAGTATTCTAAGTTAAGAGTGTTACAAATCAATTTTAAGCTATTTCTATAGTATTCTATCTCATCATCAATATTAGAATTATTGGGAAATTTTCTTTTATTAAAAATATCTATCTCTACATTTTTATATTTAGATTCTTCGATCCCCAATTCTTTTGATATATAGAAGGATGGTAATTTATTTTTTTCTAATATTATTCCTCCAATATCAAAATATATAAATTTAATATTTTTCATAGATTTAATTCTTTTATATAAACAGATGCTATTAATACAAATGCAACCTGAAATATTATCTCTCCTTCAAAGAGATAGTGTAGTCCGTTATTTGCTATAGATAACATAGATATTAATCCCCCAATTATTTGGATAACTAGGAATAGAGATACTTTAAAATTATAACTATTTTTATTTATAAGATACATTGATAGTATGAGCTCTGTTAGAAATAGAGTTGTTGATACTGTTGTATGAATATCATTAAACTGAGTATTTATTGCATATGGAGTAAATATTAGAGCTACAAAGCAAATAGCAATTATATTTAGAGAATATTTAATCCATTTTGAATAGTTATCTTTTTTTAGTATTGCTTGAGAACATTTTTGAATAAAATATGCATAAAGTAGATACCCTATTGAGTATGGAAGAAAGGTAATATAATTTACCCCAAAAGCACTAACTCCTTTTCCTCCGAAAGGGATTTGAGGTCTTAAGAGCATACAAATTAATAAAAAAATCAATCCAAATATTTGAGCATATATAAAATTTTTATAAAAGTCTTCTTCTTTTAAAATTTTTTCTGTTTTTATATAAATCTTATTTTTTTTATTCATGTTAATATATTCTTATGTAGTCTTGATGATGTAAAAAGAGATATAGAAATAGTAATTATTCCAAACACTAGGAGAATAATGAATGCAAGATGTATACTTTGAGTAAATTTATTTACTATATTTTGAGATATCATCTTATTTTTTTCACCATATATAAAGATTTGTGATACTACTTTTTCTGATACTCCACCTAATACTATTGGGAATATTATAGCAATACTTAGCATTTGACCTAAGTTAGCTAGGATTACTCTTATAGCAGAGCCCTCTCCTCTTTTTTCTTTTTTTACATTCTGCATTATTGAATTTGTATTAGGCGACGAGAATAGCCCAGATCCAGCTCCTAGTAATGACATATATATTGCTATATCTAGGTAATTTGTATTTTTTGTAATTGTACTTAATCCCAATAGACCTATTGCTGATATAAAAAGACCTAAAGTAGATAGCACTCTATAGCTATATTTGTCTGATAGATATCCTGATATTGGAGATAGAATCAAAAATGATAATCCAAAGGGGATAATCATTAAACCTGTCTCAAAAGGACTTTTGCCATAAGGTCCTTGTAAGAAAAAAATTAAAATAAATAAACCAGCTCCCCTTGTTATACTATTTAAAAATCCTGTGGCATTTGAATATGCAAATATTTTATTTTTAAATAAAGAAAAATCAAATATAGGGTATTCTACATTTCTTTCATAGATTAGAAATGTAGAGAAAAATATAATAAATAGTATAGAAAATAGAATTATCAAATAACTTGATGATTTAGGCAAAGAGATAAATGATAAAGATAGAAGAAAAAATATTATTGATAAAGTTAAAAATATGCTTCCGATATAGTCAAATTTTTCTTTTTTCTTTTCGATAACTATATCCTTAAGTGTGATAATTCCCCATATTGAACCTATTATTCCAATAGGTATATTTATAAAGAAGATTAATCTCCATGATATTGGAACAAGTAGTCCTCCCAATATTGGTCCTATTATAAATCCAGATGCTGTGGCAATTTGATTAATTCCCAGTCCTAGTCCAATATTTTTTGTGTTTGAAAAAGCATCTGTTACTATCGCTGTACTATTTGTAAAAAGTAGTGCTCCTCCTATCCCTTGAATTAGTCTATAAAATAAAAGGTCAAACCCATGAAAAGATGATTGGGATAATCCAGATAACAGAGATCCTATTGTAAAAATTATAAAACCAAGATTATATAAAAATTTTTTCCCAATTATATCTGCAAGCTTCCCAATTATAGGAATAAACATTGTTGTAGCAAGAAGGTATATAAGAATAATCCATATTAGTATTATGAAATTTGTTTTTAAATCAACTAATATTTGAGGAAGAGCTAATAATAAAGATGATCCTTGTATTGATGCAAGTAGAGCTCCTAGGGTAGTTACTGATAAAGCCTTCCATTTATAACTCATTAAGTAAATATTATCACTAATAAATTCAATGTCAATCTGATTAATTTTAAATTTGTGAATTAGAATTATTTTTGAAACATTTCCTAAAGAAAAAATGTATATGTATAAGTAACTTTATAATATATTTATTACTATTATGGAAAAAGAAAAAGTAAAAAACATTATTATTTTAATTGTTGTAGCAATAGTATTTGGTGTTATTGGCTACCTTATTCCTCATAAAATATCACATAGTAGAAAAAAAAGTAATGCAGCTACTAATACTACAAATACAGGAAAATCTGCAGCAAAAATAAAGCATACAGTCTTTGTTCATGAAGAAGGAAATATAACTAGTGTGACACAAAATGTATTAAGTGTTAATGGGGTAAATATAATGGTAGAAAAAGGAACCAAGATATATAGTGGTAATAGCGTAGTAAATATGAGTACTCTAAAAAATGGAGTAACGGTTAGTATTATCGGTATAAATATTAAAAAGGGTGTTATAGCTAGATTTATAATTGTACTATAATGGTGGATTTAGTAAAAAAGAGTCTTATTGTAAAGATAATACTTGCAATTGTCGTGTTAGGTGTAATTTACTTTATATATTCTTCTATCGTAAAGACTAAAGTAAGAACGATTAAGCCTTATACTGTGAAAACTGGTAATATAACTCAAAATGTTTCTGCTGTTGGAAATGTTGTTTTTGGAAATATGGAAGAGCTAAATTTTCCAATATCTGGAAAGTTGCAGCAGGTGTACGTTAAAGATGGGCAAAATGTGCAGGTTGGAGAAAAATTAGCATCATTAAATACAACAACTCTTTTTCAAAATGTTCAAACAGCACAAAATGATTATGATATTGCACAACAGAAGATAAATGCTTTTTATGCCCAATCTGCACAGAATGTACAGAGTGCACAAGATGCATTAAATCAAGCTCAAGCAAATTTAAGTTCTGATCAGGCAATACTTAATATCACACCAGTAACTTCTTCTAACTATTCTGTGATTTCAGCGAAGGTACAATCAGATCAGGCACAAGTGCAAACTGATCAACAAAATTTAGCAAATGCACAACCAGCTTATTATAATGTGGCTCCACTTATTGATGCTAAGAATAATGCATATATAAATTTAGAGCAAGCACAGAATGCTCTCTCTGAGGCAACATTGACATCTCCTATTTCTGGTAAAGTCATATTTCTCTCTTCTATCGCTCCAAATGAACAGGTTGGTACAACTTCTCAAGGAGGGGCTAAAGGTATAGCTTCTGCTGAAAGTGGGATTTCAAATGTGGCTGGAAATTCTTTTATTACAGTTGCTAATACATCATCTTCTCAAATATTTGCTTATGTAGATGAGAGTTCTATTGCCAATGTATCAAATGGACAAAATGTAAATATAACATTAACTGCCTATCCTAACCAAACATTTAAAGGAACTGTTATATCTATTGAACCTTCTTCAACTATAATTCAAAATGTTGTTAATTATGGAGTGACTATAAGTATTAATAATCCACCACCTGGAATTAAATTGGGAATGAGTGCTAGTGTAAACATTATAACTAAAAGTGCTAATAATGCATTACTAATACCCAATTCGGCATTAATTTATACAGCAAGTGGACAACCCTATGTTATACTCAATCAAAATGGGAAAGATACAAAAAAATTTGTAAAAGTAGGAATTAGTAATATATATGATACTCAAATTATAAGTGGTCTTTCTGTAGGAGAGAAGATTATAGTCAATGGAAATAGTTCATTCCATATAAAGACTTCAACTGCGAAAGGAGGAAAGGGTAAAGGTATTGCCAAACAATTAGGACTATGATTACTCTAAAAGGAATATATAAAATATATGGAGATACAGGGAATGAAGTCATAGCTCTTAATAATATCAACCTTAGTATAGAATCTGGAGAATATGTTAGTATTATGGGAGCTTCAGGATCAGGAAAGTCCTCTTTAATGCATATAATGGGGTTATTAGATAAACCGACTCAAGGTGAGTATGTATTAGATGGTGTTAATACTATTGACATCAAAGAAAAAGAACTGTCATCAGTAAGAAATAAATATATAGGCTTTGTATTCCAAGCATTTAATCTTTTACCTAGAACTACAGTAATAGATAATGTAATACTTCCTCTGGTATATAGAGGTGAAAATAAAGACATTGCAGAGAAGAAAGCTTTGGAAATTTTGAAGAAATTAGGAATAGATAAACGAGCTTATTTTAAAACCAATCAAATATCAGGAGGCCAACAGCAGAGGGTTGCAATAGCAAGGGCATTAGCACAAGAGCCAACTTTAATTTTAGCAGATGAGCCAACAGGAAATGTAGATTCCAAAACGACATTAGAAATAATAAAAATTCTACAAGATTTAAATGACGAGGGTCATTCGATAGTTATAGTTACTCATGAAGATGATATAGGGGATAGGGCAAAAAGAAAAATTAGACTTAAAGATGGATTATTAATTGAGGATAAGATTATAAGACAAAATAGAGTATGAATTTCAAAGATTTAATTTTCACATCTATGCATTCTCTTAATATTAATTTTGGTAGAACTGTATTATCTGCATTAGGTATTATAATAGGGATAGCATCAGTAATAGCCTTAATTTCAGTAGGCCAAGGGGCTCAATCAAAAATTACTCAAAATATTCAAAACTTAGGGTCAAATCTTATTATCGTAACTTCTGGAAATGCTAAGGTGGGCAATGTTAAACAAGGTATAGGTACAGCTAATACTCTTAATCAGAATGATGTGATCGCCCTTCAGAGTAGAAATAATACTCCAGATGTTATAGCTGTTTCTCCTGTTATCAGTAAATCAGGGCAACTTATTTATCAAGGTCAAAATGCTGTAACATTAATAGAGGGAGTAACACCAATAGCTCAAAGTGTAAATGATATTACAATGGCAAAAGGATCTTTTATTACGGAACCTGACGTAAAAGATAGTTTGCCTGTCATTGTACTTGGACCTACAGTTTCTGAGGAGCTTTTTCCAAATTCAAATCCAATAGGGAAATTAGTTACAATAGGAAATACATTTTTTACTGTAATTGGAGTTACTCAATCAAAGGGATCTGCAGGTGGTGGTGCATATAATCAAGATAACCAAGTAGCGGTCCCTATTAGTACTGCACAGAATGAATTATTCGGAAATGTTGGGTATAGTACTATTATATTACAAGCAAGTAGTGCCAATGTTATGAATCAGGCAACCTCTGAGGTAGAAAATACTTTGATGAGAGTACAAGGTATTACTAACATCAATCAAGCGAATTTTAATATCACTAATCAAACTCAGATACTTACAACTCTAAATACAATTACTGGTACATTCACATTACTTTTAGGTGGTATTGCTGGAATATCACTTATTGTAGGAGGTATAGGTATTATGAATATAATGCTTGTATCTGTTACAGAGAGAACCAGAGAAATAGGATTAAGGAAAGCTATTGGAGCAAAAAATAGCGATATATTATATCAATTTTTAGTGGAAGCCATACTTATAACCGTTATAGGTGGACTTATAGGTGTTATTATAGGTATTTTTATTGATTATATAGTGGCCACATATATAATAAAGGTTCCATTCATCATATCTTCTTTGGCAATAATACTTTCAATTACTGTATCTATTACAATAGGTCTGATATTTGGAATTTTTCCTGCATATAAGGCATCAAGATTGTCTCCAATTGAAGCTCTTAGGTATGAATAAGAATTGATATCCCCCAAATATATAAATTTTATAATATCAAGATGAAAGTAATGTATACTTTTTGAAAATCAAAATTTCTTGAATAAACTATATAGGGATATATAAGATAACACCTACTTTATGTATATTCTTTGGCAAGATTTACTGTTAGATTGATTATCACCAACTAATAACTTTTATCCATATTCTATTTATGATAATATGTAGACGTAAAAATATAACTTTCATGAAATCGAGAACAAAAAAATATATTTTAGTCTCTATAATTTTAATATTTCTTTTATCAATATTTCTATACTTATATAATCATTATAAAAGAACTTCGTTAAGCCTAAGTCATACTCACCCTGTAAAAACAGTCAATAAGCAAAAAGTAAAAGTCTCTATTGATAATAATCCTTTGGGTGAAAATATATATATCTGTGATTCTAAAAACAATAGAATTATAGAAGTAAATCCCCAAAAGAAGATTATTTGGCAAATGACAGGAATACAAGATCCAGACGATGTACAAGTTTATGCTTCAAATAGATTAATTATTAATCAAGAGAATTATAGTAGGGTTATTGAAATAAATACCCAGACGAAAAAAATTGTATGGAGTTATGGTCATCTAGGAGTTCCAGGAGATACAACTGGATATTTAGGAGAATATGTAGATGATTCTTTTAGGCTAATGAACGGAAATACGCTTATAACAGACGATGTAAATATGAGATCAATAGCAGTGAATAGAAAAGGTCAGATAGTATGGCAATATGGTCATACTGGAATTAGGAGTAATATGCCAGGATATTTAAACGCTCCTAATGATTCAATGCCTATTCCAGGTGGAAGCATATTAATAACTAATATTGGGAATCATATGGCTATAGATGTAAATCCTTCGAATAATACAATCTTATGGCAAGTAAATATACCACAATTATATCCTTCTGATGCAGTACCACTTCCCAATGGGAATATTTTATCCACAGATTGGGTATATCCTGGAAAAATACAAGAAATCACAAAGACAGGTCAGGTAGTATGGACATATCAACCACAAGGAGCAGATACTTTAAATCACCCATCTTCTACACAATTACTTCCAAATGGGAATTATTTAATAGTGGATGATCATAATGATAGGGTATTTGTATTAAATCCAGTTACAAAGAAAATATTATGGCAGTATGGAATAACAGGAAAAGCAGGTATTGGAGCTAATATGTTAAATGATCCGTCTGGTGTTGCATTAGCTACTCCTATGATATCTCCTGCTTTTGTAAAATAGTCTTTGAGGGTATTTTATTTTTTGTATGTATTTATAAACTCTTTTTGATTTTGTTATTGTAATTTAGAGAGTAATGTGATGGTACTTATATAGAATGCAAATCTATCCTATTTCTAAATATATTGGCTAGAAGATTCCAAGCATAATATTTATATAATTGGAAGTTAGATTTGTAAATAAAACTTACAGGAAAGGCATATAAATAACCATTAAGATTTCCAATATAAATTTCATTGTCCATTAATGTTGGATTTGAAGCGGTAAAAGCATTCATTTTTTGATTTGATATAAATTTATATATGCCCAATACTGTACCAGATGAAGCTTTTATGGCATAGAAATTTGAATATGAATCCCCCAAATATAAAATTCCATTCTGAATTACAGCTGCACCTTTTTGATCTCCATATAATTTTATATACCAGTTAATTTTCCCAGTATTTATGTTAAATGAGTAAAATCGTCCATTACCTACAGTGTTACCAATATATAAATTATTTCCTACAATAACCGAATTATCAGTCTCCATATTCATAGGTCTTATTCCAAAACCCAATTTATGTGTCCATTTTATTTGTCCTGTTTTTTTATTTATTACATAAACAACTTGGTTAAATTCATTTATAGTAGAACTTAAATCCAAACCTTCAATGACTACATACTTTGAATTAGAAGAAGGTGAATTATCGGTAATTCCTCCAAAAGATAAAGGTAAAGGAGATGCCCACTGTAATTTATGGGTTTTTATGTTGATGGCATTTATGTATTGGGTTGTATCTATATTTCCAGAACCGAAATATATCAAATTTCCCGATAAATTTAATGAGGACATTGAATCTACACCGTTAAAATTCTTTTCCCAATTGATATGTCCATTTTTAGCATTAATAGCATAAAACATACTATTTCCATTAGCAACATATATTGTATTCTTCTTATATGCAAATGAAGGCATATTTTCACCTTTTGTATTGTATTTCCATATGAGTTTTCCCGTGGATGAAGATAAAGCATAGATAGTGCTTTTTCTTGTTCCTCTAATTATATTCCCTTTTTGAAAAAAATTATTACCAGAACCTACATACAGAATTCTTTTATCAATAATTGGTTGAGTCATTACTTGATTATCAGTTTTATATTTCCATATAAGTTTTCCTGTTAAATCAGAAATAGCATAAACATAGTCGTTATTTGCTCCAAAATAGGTAATACCATTTATAACTGTAGGTGTACTAACAATAGAAGAATGAGCATTAAATTTAAAATTTTTATTTATATATCCATTTCCAAAAGTATTATTTTTACCACTTTTTATTCCCTGTTGTGCAATATTATTAGGATATATAACTAGTGCGTTGTTAGAAGGATAATATCTTTGAGAAAATATATTATTGAAATATATAAACAATACTGCTACTAAAAACAATAATATCAAAAGAAGTATATGTTTAATTTTGATATGCATATCTATATTATGTGTTATACATATTTAACATTATAATTGTTTCAAATATAAGACTTTACAATGATAAATCAACTAATAAGTATATATCAAAAAATATAAATGTAAATATCCCTATTTTAAAGGCTTCTGTAATTAGACAGTTACTATTTACAAAATGTCTTTTAAATTCTCCATATACTATTAATTCTACAGTTATTCCAGCAATTGTCTCAAAAATCAACCATATTATGATATACATTATCGTATGTTTTTGAATATTTATTTATTTTTTTATAATTGATATAATATTCACAATGTATAATTCTGATGATACTACAAATTCTAGTAATCAAACTCAAAATGATTCTCAAATAGATCCAGGACAAAATAAGATAGATAATTTTAAAATTTATTTGTTAGTTTTCTCTGCTTTAATAGTAATCATAATCATTATCTTACTTTTATTTACCTTTAATAATCAAAAGGCTAATATAGAAAAGAGCAATACTGTTAGTAGTACAAAATCTAATTCTAATAATATTTCTTCCAGCATAACAAAATCCGGAAAATACCTTATTTTATCCTCTCAAGCATTAAATTGGGTAGCATCGAATAATCAATCTTTGGAATCTTTAAAAAATTACACAATTTTTGTAACTGTAAGTTCAAAAATTAAACTTTTACCTCAAACTAATAAGCTAAAACTAATATATACAAAAGATTATACAAATGAAGAAAAATTAGCGAATTCAATTGATAATTTGTCTCACAATATAAAGGCAGTATTATATGATAATGAACCATGGTCACTTACACCTGTAACTCAGCAAGAAAATATAGTTTCTTATTATCAAAAAGCATCAAATTTAGCACACAGTCATGGCTTGATATTGATTTCCACTCCAGTAATAAATCGTCATAAAAATAGTAGTAGTTATATAATAAATACTTTCTCTCAAATTGCTAAAGTTTCAAATGTTTTTGATATCCAATCTCAATATGATCAAGCGCTAGAATCAGAATATTCTAGTCATGTTATATCAATAGCAGAAGCTTTATCAAATGCAAGTCCTAATACTATTATATTATCTGGATTATCTACTAATCCTAGAGCAGGTATACCTACACCTTTAGAACTTGTAAATGATGCAAAGTCAGTATCTAAATATGTACAAGGCTACTGGTTAAATATACCGTTAAAACCTTCAAATTGTTCGGAAATAAGGCATTCTAATGATGGAAGATGTAAAGGACCACAACCACAAATAGCTATTGAATTTCTAATTCAGTTTAATAATTCATAAAGATAGAAGATGCTTTTAAAAAATATTGAGAGTTTTATAAATAAATTATTAGAAAGTAAATATAAATATTTATTATTTTTTCTTCTGTTAATAATACTTTTGTTTATCTTCTACGAATTTTTTCTTTTTCTGTCCTATTCTATAATAAATAATTCTGATAACGCATCAATACTTCTAGAAGCGTATTCTTTTACAAAAGGGAATATCCTTCTTCATGGGTGGTCTTTATCAAAAGATAATTTTTATTTTACAGATCTTCCCTTTTATGTATTATTTACAATAATACTTGGTAAAAATCATTTGATTATGCACTATGCTCCTGCATTTATATATTCATTGATAATGGTATCATCTTTATATCTTGTTTCAGTAAATTTTGATATAAGGAAGAAATTAATATCTATACCTCTTATCCTTGTTTTAATAGGGATGCCAAGCATATTTCTTTTTGGTATAGCATTAATGGGGCCAATTCATGTGGGTACAGTGTTATTCTTGATTATATCAATAATATTTTTAGACAGGTTTTATAAAGATAAACAAAAATATATATCTCTTTTTATATTTTTTATACTACTTTCACTCTCAATATTTTCAGACCCAATGGCAATATATGTAGGATTATTGCCAATACTATTTGTATCTATAATAAATCTTATTATTAATAAAAATTACTATAAAGATGGATTTATAATACTCTCTACTCTACTCTCATATATTTTTTCAAAAATACTTTATTTTATAATATCTTTTTTCCATGGATTCGTTATGATAAATGGAGAGAAAACATCATTGGTTTTTGCTCATTTGTCAGAAATTGGGCATAATGCATATCTTGCATTCTATTTTATTAGTAAATATATGTCCTCATATATTTATGGTACGACTTTAAATACAGATACTGGATTAAATAATTTATTACACTTTTTTCTTCTTTTATCTTTTTTTATAGGTATATATATTATTTTTAAGAAGTATAAAGAGTATTTTTCAAATGATATTATTTTATCTATTACTGGAGTTTGCGCACTTTTCAATATATTAGCTTTTACTTTTAGTTATATTCCTGAGGCAAATTCAATTGTTTTTAATCAATATTCAAGTAGATATTTTATTCCATTTTTCTTTTTTGCAGCAATATTTATTTCAAGGTTTTTGTCATATTATATCCAAAATATAAAAAATTATGGAATCTATATACTTGTAGTTTTTACACTATTCTTAGGTCTTTATTATCATAAAATTATAAGGATTAAAACTATTGATAATACTCCAAGTGAACAGGTATCTATTTGGTTGGAGCAACATAAGCTAGATTATGGGTATGGATCCTTTTCTTCTTCCAATATTATAACTGCTAATTCAAATGGAAGAATAAAAATTAGACCAATTGAAATTTCAAATAATAATAATAAAATTATTCCATTAAATTGGTTATCTGATAGTAGTTGGTATAAAAATAACAAAAATAAATATATTTTTTATATTTATAATGATTTTTATACAGGTGGTATAAACAAAGATCTGCTTATTAGAGATTTTGGTAAATATTCGCAATTTTATCAAGTAGGAAGATATGGAATTTACGTTTGGAAATATAACCTTACAAAATTTGTATAAATCAATACAGAAGTTTTAACTTTATTCAACTCTTTCTTTTATATATTATTTATTTAGTTTAAAAACTATTTTTAGCTATATTTAGGAACAAATGTTCCTCCAAGGGATTCATATAAATTACATATAAATTCATTAGTCTTTTCTTCATCATAATCTTCTGGAATATTAAAGACTATTCTATGAAATTCCCGTATCTTTCGCATTTGCTCCTTTACTAGTTCAGCATCATTCCCCTTGTTTAGTGTTACATTAAATAATACTGTTAAACTATCAATTTTATTCTCTTTACAATAAATCTTGACTTCTTCATACTCCCAATCTTCAGGTAATTCTAATATAGTTTTTATCCCTTTCAGTCTTCTTTCTTGTATTTGTCTTGCTAATTCAAACCTTCTCTCAACTATTCTTTCCCAACTCACAGTTTCATCAAACCCCAACAATTTGGATGCTCTTTCAATTTCATCTTCTGTAGGGACTTGTTTTCTTTGGTTTTGATCTTCCAAATCAGCACAAGTTGGAATTGTTGCATATGATGGAGTTATATGATGTTTGCCACCAACAATTTTTTTACATCTTACAAATAGGGCTGATTCAAAAGGATCATGCTGTCTTTCGAGGTATTTTAATCTAGCTTCTTGTTCCATATACATAAGTATAAGGATTCTAATGGAACTTATAGTTTTTGTCAATAATTATGGTATATATTTAAAAGACAAATCATTATATTCATATGTATCATATAAGGCTATACCCTCTTTTTTATACAATACAAATTCTGATATGCCAGAGTCTAGAGATAGTTTTGAGCATATTGTGCAATAAGGATTACCTGATTTAATTATATTATTATTTAAATCTAACCTTATATAATATAGCCTGGAATTTTTTAAATCTTTCTCTCCTCTTAGTGCATCTAATATTGCTCTTTGTTCAGCATGAACACAACATGTTTTGTCCGATTTGAAGTTTGTGGGCAATTTATCTTTAATACACTCTAAAAGAGCCTTATCATTAGGAGGAGAATTATATCCTATTCCTATTATGTTCTTATTTCTAACTATAACAGCGCTAGACTTCGATTTTAAACAATTTGATTTCTTTGCTATATTCTTAGCTTTATTTATGTAATATAAGGCTTCTTTTTTCTCTTCTTCTATTAAGTATCTCATTATATAGTTTTAATTTTACTATTATATCTTTTATTATGTTTCTATAAAACTTTGGAAATAATTATTATTTTGGAAGTTTCAATGATTTCAAAATATTTTCAAATGTTTGAATATCTGCATTTGAGTTTATTGAATTTATATTTATTTGAGAAGGAAGAGTAAGATAAAAACTGCCTACAGCACTTCCGGGTAATACTCCAAGAGATTGGTCTGCTATATATGTTGTGAATATATCCGATACGAGAAAATAGTTCCCATTTTTATTCTGGATATAAGTCGAGTATCCTCCAGGTGAATTATTTACTAAATAAACTGTATTTGTGTACTGAGTACAAGATGCAGGTAAAAGAGAGCTTGGATAAGTATTTGGTTGAGATGTATATAGTTGAGGACAGCTAGTCTGAGAATTTGCAGCAGTAAATACTAAATCATATTGATTTGAATCAATATTGAAATTTTCTATTTTAGATATTAGTTGGTTACTTCCTACTAATCCGGTTAGGTTATATAAAAAAGTTATATTTGCTCCATCTGTATTAACTAATTCTACTTCTGCACCTAATTGAGAATTAGCACTTTTAGATCCATTTGGATTATTTGGATAATTAGAGGTATAAATCTTCCATGCTGGAGGATATTTAAAAGAATATCCAAAAGTTGAATTTGTATAAGTAATCCACCCTGAATATGGATTATTTTTTGTAATTGATTTTGAATTGCTATTAATATTATTAGAAATAGTATTTGAATTCTTTGATTTTTCTAAAGATAGAAGTAGGTATATTATTACTATAATAAATATAACTATTATTATTATAATAATAACTCTGGTTAAGGTATTATTTTTAGCTTTATTGTTTGAATAATCAGGATTCAGGTTAGGATTCAAGTCAGTATTACTATTGAACTCTTCTTTAGGTTGTTGATCAGATTGTGAACCTATATCCATTTAAAAATATGCTAACACTTTATATATTTTTTTTCTAGATATTAAAATTCATTTATTTTTTATATAATTTATACTGTAATATGAATAGATATTTTATTAATATAATCTATATTTTTGCTATGATAGCTACAGTAGTTATCTTAGATGTGCTTTTCTTTAGAAATAATTTTTGGGCAAGATTAATATCAAATATTGGGATTGTTCTTGTATATATTGGTTTCTATATAGTATTTTTTATAAATCACTAATTTTTTTAATTATGTATTATATATAGGTATTTTTAGATTAAAATAATACTATTTTTCACCTTTTAGAAAAGAAGCAATAGCTTCAGATATAGGTAATCCTAGAATCTCTTCAATCCAAAGATATTGACCATTTGGATTAATTTCTAAAAAATATATATTCCCATTTTTATCTTCAATAAGATCTATTGCAGAATAGTTTAAATTGTAATATTTATTAATTGCTAATAAACTTTTTTCTATATCTTTTGGTAATTTAAAAACTTCATGTTTTAGATTATTATAATCAGATCTGAAATCTATTTTTGCTTTTTCAGATAATGGGTATATCTTTGCACTAAAGAGTTTATTTCCAATAATAGTAACTCTTATATCACAAATTTTATCTATAAATTCTTGGCAAATAACTGGCATAAAATTTAAATCAATTTTATCTATATCGTCGATATTTGTTAAAGTTGTTTTTAATACACCTTCCTCTAATCCTAAACTTTGAGATTTTAATGTTTTCATTACGAACTTATCTTGGAATATCTTTTTAATAATTTCTTTTTTATTAGTGATTACTGTTTTTGGTATATTTATTTCTACAACATTTAACTGATGTATTTTATTTGAGGCAATTTTCATATCTGATATATTATTAATCCAACTTCTTATTGGAATATTTAATATTACTCCTTCTAAAAAATCTATTTTTTCTTTTTTGGCAATATTGGATAAATTTATATTTTTTAAATATTTTTCAGAAGAGTTAATAAATATTGGCTTTCTCCACCAACAAATATCATATACACGAGAATATCTTTTATCAGTATCAAAAAATTCTCCAGTCATTTCTGATAAAGTATCAACATACCCATCATTTTCTAAATCATTAATACCAAATATATCTACATGATATTTATCTTGATCTATAAAACTTAAGACTTTTTGCACATGGAGATCATCTTGTTCTGATATAATTAGTATCTTCCTTTTTTTATATTTATACTTATCTGATATAAAAAACTTTTTATTATTAAGTATTCCGATAAAACCTCCAGGGTCTATTTGTGAATATAAATCAACTTTATTATTAATATATTTATAAATTTTATCAGTATTTTTTTTGTTAAATGAATCTTTGTAAGTTGCTATTTGTGTATCTGACAGAATATATACATCATTATTTATCTTATCAATTAACTTAGATAATAAATTATTAGCGATAACATTGTACTTTTTTATAGAAGATAAATATGCAAGTTCAGGGATTATTTCAGATAAAAAAGTATCGTGTGTTATATTAAAGGAAAAAGTTAAAAATTCTTTTATTATATCTAATCTTTCATCAGGAGTTTTTAAATAATAAAGATTACAAATTACTTTACTAAATTTGTAATATGTTAGAAAATTTATTAAATCCTTTATCTTACCATTAAATATTTTATCTATATCTTTATTAGATTTTAACTTTAATAAATCTTTATAAAGTTTATATGTTGTAAAGTAACTAAGATTGTTTTTATCAAAGTACATTCCTTTAGAAGATGGGATAAATTCATAATGAGATAGAATAGGTATCTCTTTTAATAATTTTTCATATTGTAAATTATCTTTATGTTTAAAATTGATTTTATAGATATATATACTATGTTTATACCTAACCCCAGGTCTTGCTGTCTTCATGACATAATAATATTGATTATTTTCTAGCGTAAATATTCTCCCTATATCTTTAAAACTATCATCTAGACATTTTTTATAAACATAATTAATAACATCATCAATAAGTTCATCACTTTCATTATTATAATAAATAACAAAAATCTCCTTATATATGTCTGTAAAATATTTTCTCCTTATATGTGGCATAGTCAAAAAGTCTTAATTATAAATAAATTAGGGACCTCCTTTTATTATAGAAAATCCTTAAATGAAAATAAAAGAGTATTAACCATCATTAGTATCATCTGCATCAGACTTCCAAGTAGAGTATGTTTGCCACATAACTATTTTAGTATCAAATTCAGGATCAAACTCTTGAACATCATCTTTTAACCAATCTATTGGTGTAATTGTATCTCTTTCTAATGTCTCCATAATATAAATCACCTCCTTATTTTATAGTTGATTTAATTATAGGACTTATTAATATTTTTGTCTTTGCCATGCATAGCAATGAAAAGAATTTATTCATATAATAAAATTTAAATAGTAAACAGATTGTGGATGTTCTTTAACAAGAAAGGAAAGGCATAAAAAAGGCATAATTAAGTAGTTTAGTTAAGGAAAATATCCTTCAAAATAAGAATCTCAGAAAGGAATCACTAGAAAGAGTGCTAAAGATATTGAGTATTTATACCTCTTTCTCTTTTGTTTATAATATAGAGATAATGAGTAATAAAAAGGATTTTAATAATAATCTTTCTGGAGTTTATGAAGTAACTCTTAAAGATTCTTTGACTACTAAGGAATGGATATATCATTGGTTTATAATAAAGAATTTTTTTAAGGAATTTAACTTTAATCTGTATGATATTAATGATAATTACCCTAGATATTTAAACATACTTAATTCTAATAAGGATCATTTAAAGGAATTCTATGGAGAATTCATCTATTCTGAAAAAAATGGAAATGATTATAATATAAATAAAAAGTTAATTAATTATTTTTCAAAGTATACTAAAATAAATAATATTGATTTAAAAGCTATAGATATTAAAAATAGTCAGATAAAAAGAGATAATAAAATAAAAGAATCTTTCGCTCTAGGGGTATATAATATTGAACTAAATACTCCAATACATCCTAGTGAATGGACTTATCATTGGTTTATCATAAAAAATATGTTTGTGAAATTAAATTATAAAATTGAAGAATTGAATGATAATTATCCTGAATATAGATATATTCTAGGGGAAACAGATATATTTAATTCAAATACTTTCAAGAATCCGAAAATAAAAAAAGAAAATTATTTAGATGTATTTGAAGGTTTCTGCAGTTTCTATAATAATAAAAAAATAAATATAGATAGAGAAAATATTAAAGAGTATGAAGCTATAAGGGATAATGAAATATCTAATTTGAAATCTTCATTGATAAAATATTTTCAATCAAATAATCTCCCAATAAAAACAATAAATATTACTAAAGATAAAATATATTATGATTCAATATAAAGAAACTATATGGAGATTAGAAAAATATATCAAAATTATTTTTATTTCTTATTTTTCACCTTTTAGAAAAGAAGCAATAGCTTCAGATATAGGTAATCCTAGAGTCTCTTCAATCCAAAGATATTGACCATTTGGATTAATTTCTAAAAAATATATATTCCCATTTTTATCTTCAATAAGATCTATTGCAGAATAGTTTAAATTGTAATATTTATTAATTGC
>JAJYWX010000002.1 GCA_021791275.1 bacterium
ATCTTACTCCTATCAATAACACCTTTAACTATTTTATATAGATCTTCATCGGATACATATGGAACTAGTGTATTTTTATTCATTATTTTTTCATTAATATTATACCATTTTAGTTAATAAATGATATCATATTGAAATATAATCTATATCATAGATTAAAAAAATTGATTAAAATATTAGTATCTAAACTAAGTAGATAATATTAAGGTTCTAACTTCGTCCACGATACCCAGATAGCTGTCCATTAACCTGTACAAAGATCTTATTTAGAATAGATGCCGTCTACTCCAAAGAATATTTTAAATACTATATTATACTTTTATATTTGCAATTTATATAAGATTGTTATTTGATTATATTTATAAACAAAGTGATATAATATTAAAAATAATTTTATTCTCATATGATAGAAAATTTTGATAATATATATAACATAAATAAAGAAATGAGATTTTATACTCAAGAAAGGATAGTTATTCCTATTGTTCAATCTATATATGATGAATTTATAGATAAAGGAGCAGAGTATGAACTTTTAAGATTAATTTCTGTACTTCCAAAAGATGAATATTCTATAATATCGAATTCTCTGAGTACTCACGTGACAAGAGAAAAATCTGCATGGATAACACAATTTTACCCAGATATAGTAACTGATAAAGAGACTGTTGCTTATATTGGAGCTGTTACTGAATTACTTTGGACGATAGCACTAATTATTGATGATATTGAAGACAATGACAAACAGAGAGCAAATATGGACTCAGTATGGGTAAAATATGGAAGAGAGAAATCCTATAGTGCATGTGTTGCAGTATTTCAACTTTTACAAAAAGATATGAATTTTAGATATCCCATATTAAAATCTGGTGATCTAATGAAAGAAAAAGTGGATATAGCTATGAACTCACTTAAGGAGCATTCTAAATTATCTTTTAATTCATCAGTTGATACCTTTAATAATAATTATTATAAAAGGGCAATATTTCATGCAAATTTTCCTTTTGAAATACTATTTAATGATGAAGATTCTAAAATAATTAAAAATATTGCTATTAAATCAATACAGTTAATAAATAATAGTGGGCAACTTTTAAATGATATGAAGGATATTATACCAAATTCAAATACAGGGAAAGAACATTTTGGAGATATCCGTAATGGTACTATAACAATTCCATTGAAATTATTATATGATAAATTAGCTTCAAATCAACAATTAATTTTATCTCAAATGATAGGTAAAGAATTATCAAAAGAAGATAAAATTATTATTGATGAATTTATTAAAATAACTAAATTACAAGAAAATGTAACACAATTAGTTATAGAAGGATATCAATTGGCATTTGACCTTATTTCTCAAATATTATCTAAAGAAAGGGTAATATTATTAAAAAATTGGATTGAGTACAAAACTCAACAAGCGCTTACGTTGTTTTAATATTACAGGTTCATTAGTTTATTTATATTCTTTAATATTAACTCATATTCAATATTCGATTTATCACATATTTTATTTAAAGTTTTAGTAAAATTTTTATTCTTAAGAATTATATCTAAATCATTAATATTTTTAAATGTTTTGGATAATATATTATTGATTACAATATTAATCATATTTTCTCTAAATTGAATCCATTGTTTTTGAGAAACTGATTCAAGAGCTATCTGCAGTAGAGTCTTTTCATCTTCACGTATTGATAGAAATCTTGATTCTTTAAAGATGTAGTAAGAATTAGTAGAATTTATTAAATTATACAGATGTCTTCTTCTGCTTGATTGTACAACTGAATGCATTGAAGAGACTATATATCCATTAGATAATATTTTATTTCCTAATAATTCAGCTTCATGTAATGCAACAGTACCATTAAAATTATATGGTTGTGTAAAACCTTTTGATTCAGCATATATATTTGATCTAAAGGCACAATTAGAACTACTCAATTTAATTTTTCCAATATTATATTTTTGAAAACACTGTATAATTAGAGGAATTATATTAAAATACAGAGGAATCTCCATAGTTGCTTTTATTTCTTTGTCTACATTACTAAAAGCTTTGTGTGATCCAGCTAAAGCTCCAATCTTATAATTATTTTCAAATCCATCTATAATTTTATTAATCCAATCTGAGGGAACAACAACATCAGCATCTGTAGTTGCAAAATAATTAATATTATTTATTTCTTTATTTTCATTTAACCTTTTTAAAATAAAGTTAAAACCTTTTTTTCTGGCTAGTCCAGGTCCAGGATGTTTTTCAGTAATTAGAAATATATTATAATCAAGAGTTTTTTTATAAATTTTTATAAATCTTTGTATATTATCACTACTCCCATTGTCAACAATTATTACTTCAAAATTTCTATTTAATTGTTTATTAAATGAATCAAGAGTTCTCTTAATATAATTTAATTCATTGAAAACAGGAATAACCACACTGACTTTAATATTTGATCTTGTTGTAGAGTTATTTATAACCTTATACATAAGCTATTTAAAAATAATACTATTTTAATTTAGCAGTACACATAATATTTACACTAAAACCCATATAAAAAATTTCATCTATTTCTATATCTTTAAATTTATTATTTAATAATAAATTTTCTAGATTATCTATCGTATATCTTCTATAATCAAATTGATATGGAAGTTTTTCATGATTTGGAATATCTCTACCTGGAACAGTAAGTATAAGAATTCCATCTGGTTGTAATATTCTACTCATTTCACTTAATGCTTTTTTATCATCATAAATATGTTCAAGGCATTCAGTAGAGATTACTGTAGAAATAGTGTTATCCAATAATGGTATATCCATTGCATCTCCGAGAATGAATTCAATATTATTATTTTCATAATTATTTTTAAATCGATCAATATAATCAATACCTATATATCTAATATTTCCAGTATATTTATCTAGTAATTCCTCTCTATTCGTTCTATATCCACAACCTATATCAGCAACTACTTTACCAAGATTAAAATTTTTAGAACATTCTGATACAAATTTACGAATGTTTTCTCTGGGAATTGCATTTAGTTTTTCTAATATTTCAGGAGAAAGTTCTCTAATGTTATCTCTAATAACATTTGCATGTAGATTTTGGTCAATCATAGTTTTTAATGAACTGAAAATTTCTGATTCATCCATGATTCATTTATCTTTAGTAGCTTTAATAAAAAAATATCCAATAATTGAATCATTTATAAGACTATACGCCTCTACACAGGCTTTTCTACTTAGAGTTATAACTTCAGTCGCATTAGCGTCTTGTTGTAATCTCATTTGTGCATGTTCAGCCATTAATTTGGCAGAAGGTAATATTTTGTCTGTTATTATTATTATCTGAATATCTACAAATCCATTATCCTTTAGTAACGTTGACAAGTGTTGTATTCCAACAGTTTCGCCTAAAGACCACCCTTTTTCATATATATTCATTCTTTTTTTAGTCTCTGAATTTAAATTATTTTCATTCATAAACGCATCAGAAATAAAAATTTTTCCATTTGATTTTAAAATACGAGAAATTTCTTTTATAGTCTTTGGTTTATCTTGACTATGACAAAAACTCTCCATAAATAAAACTTTATCTACTGAAGAATTTTTTAAACTCAAAGCGTTATAACTTTCATTAAGGAAAACAGTGTTACCGATATTATGTCCTATTGCATATTCTTTAGCTACTAATACTTGAGATTGAGTAATATTAACTCCTAATACATTTATTTGAGGAAATTTTTCAGCCATTTCAAAAGATAAAGCCCCTGTTCCACAACCAGCATCAAGAACTGTATCTTGATCTTGAATATCCATAAAATTTATAAACTTGTTAGTCATGGATTTTACTTGATCTTGATTATTTTGGATTTTATCTTCTTCATAATAACCAATATGTAAAGCATAAATACCTTCCCTTTGATGATCTCTGCCCCAATTTATATATGCCGAAGAAGCCTGAGCATAATACTCTTCTATCTCTAATCTTGTAGATGTACACTTTTCATTCATTTACATTTATTTTAACATGTAATTACTGATTTACAAAGTAAGAATATTACTATACTATATATTGTATATATGAAAAGAATTTCAAAAGAAAAAATTCTAGAATTACATATAAAATATGCATTTGGAAATACATTAGGGAATATGTTTCAAGAATTAATATGGACACACTCTTTAATTGTTTTTGATATTGCAGAACAAATTGGAAGAGATCTTAATAAAAAGTATAATATTAAGATAGATTTAGATCTATTATATATAGGTGCTTTAGTTCATGATATTGGAGCATATAACTGTTTTGATAAAAGTTTACAACCAATCAGAAATTATATAGAACATGGATTTATAGGGTATCATATTTTGAAAAAAGAAAATTATAATGAAAAATATTGTCGTTTTGCGCTATGTCATACTGGAGTTGGACTGACAAAAGATAATATTATAAAAAATAAATTACTTCTTCCGCATAGAGACTTAGTTCCTATTACCTTAGAAGAAGAGATTATTTGTTATTCTGATAATTTTCATACAAAAGTTCCTAAATTCAAAGAATATGATGAGGTAAAAAAAGATTTAGAATCAGATTTTGAAGGTAATGTTTTTAGGTTTGAATATATGACTAATAAATTTGGAAATCCTGATTTATCTCAAATAAAGAAAAAATATATAAAATGGCACAGAAAGGTAGATTCTATTAAATCAAAATATACTAAGGATTAATTATTTAGAATGAAGGTTCTAACATCGTTCACGATACCCAGAAGTTATGTGCAAGTGGATTCAACTGTGATTCTTATAAATTTATTTTTAATTATTAAAAAATATAGACACTCTCTAAAATTTTTACTATAAATATTTTGCTAGAATATATTTTAATAAGTATAATAATAATATGAGAAATAATATTGAAGTAGAAATTAGGGCTATCCTTCAAAAAGGACAAGAAGAAGAATTAATAAAGAAATTAGGTGATCCTAATTCTGAAGAAAGGATTATAGATGTTTATTTTTGTAAAAAAGAAGCAAAAAGTTTTAAAGATATAGAGATGGATGAAGTAGGATCGTATAGCCTGAGATTAAGAAAAACTGAAAAAAATGATTCCAAAATAAAAATACAAATGAATACTAAAATTATAACACACAAAGGAGATCACAATTCTTGGGAGGAACATGAAATAGAAGTCAATTCTTTAGAAGAATCTATAGCTATACTTGAATCCATAGGGTTCAAATCTTACTTTAAATTAGATAAGATAAGAAAATCATATTCAATTAAAGAATATAATATGACATTCAATATAGAGATAATAAAAGATTTTGGAACTATAATTGAAGTAGAAATAATAACTAATGAAGAAAAATCAGAAAATTCTAAAGTTCAGATAAAAAATTATCTAAAAACATTAGGTATATTAGAAAATCAAATTGTTCCTAAAAGTATAACAAACATATTAATGCATAAAATGTCTAAATTTTAAATAGATTAAATGCATTCTCATTCTCACTTGTCATTTTTTCTAACTCTAAGGTTAATCTATTAATATTTTTAGGAGTATCTTTAAATTTCCAGTCTGCACGATCTAACTTAGAATTTAGCTCTTTGAATCCTTTTTCATCGAGAATTTTAAAACCATGATTTTTTATAACTTCTTTAATTATTCTGTTGTTATTTTTAATATTTGCCTCATTACTTATAAATTCATACTCAATATAGTTTATACCATTTGCATCAACCAAAGATATAATAATCCCTTCTTTTGTTTCAAAATTATAGGTTTCTCTATAAGCAATATAATTATCTCCAGATAAATGAGAGAACATTCTACAAAAACCAATAAATTGATCTTTTAATATATTTTGAGAAATTTCTATTCTATCATTTGTGTATAAATCTCCTAACTTTAGGACGACTTCTAAGTCTTTATTTGTCATTCTAACTCTAAAATCTAATTGCTTATCTTTATTTTTTGAAAAACTCATAAATGACAACCTTTTAGTTTTTGAAATCTGTTTATATTTATTTTGGAAAAAAGAAAGTGTGGATAAGAATATATCAGGGTGTATTTCTATTCTATATTCAAGTTCAATATTCTTTTTCATGAAATTAATTATATACTAAAAAGTACATAATTAGAAAAGACTGTAAGTTAGGTCATATATAGGTTCAGGTAATAGGATTCTAAAGTATCCAGAAATACTTATGCATATAATATTTACTATTTATTATTTAAATATATAGTGAGTGTAGGGTGGGGGTAAAAGATATAAAAGTTCTCTGAAATCATACCAGTAAGCCAGATAAAAACTATGTATTAAATTCCTTACTTATTGATAATCTCTATTATCAACTCCATAAGGATAGATAACTGGTAATTTGTCATTTAATATATCAACTATAAGAGGTTGATACATTTTTGTTCTTAAGAAGCTTGGTTTCTCATTCTGTAGTAATATTCCAGTTGGGAAGAGTGTTTTAATCCAGAAACCCTGTAGAGCATACTCACTAAATTTTCTTAATATCCACTGCTCCAGTACTTTAGTTTCTGGACACTCTATATTATAGAAGTACTTGTCAGGACCAAATTGTTCCTTTAAACAATTAAGCTCCCATTCAAAGTCTTTTTTATCAAATAAAGTAATTATTTTATTCTTTACAAGCTGAAAATGTCTTTCGAAATTCCAACCAATTTTCACTTTTACTTCTTGATCTAAAGAATGCCAGCTAATAAGCTTGAAATTAAGATCGGGAAAACTTTTTCTTATATATTTTTCTAAATTATTCCTATATTTACTCCAGCGGATGTTATACCTCTTTAATAAATCTTCTTTTGAAATATTTGGATATATATTTCCTTCTTGAGAGTAAATATAAAAAGGATCGGTATTTCCAATAAAGATTGTTATCTCTGTTTGATAAACAGAGTCTAATTTCTTGCATAATTCATAAAGTCTAGGTAAATCATTCTCAAGATTATTTCCTTTTGGATTTAGTAATACATACTTTTCTGGATTATCCTGATTATATAAGTACTTAGGATTAATGGTAGAACAAGTAAATTGCAATAGCTTTATTGGAGTATTTTCATTAACTGATTTTCCGATATTGGATCTTATATTATTCCAGTCAGGATTATTTTTATTATATGTATCATACTCATTTAATATTGTTAAAACCTTCTTTATATTCATGGTTATTAAAATATATAAAATTAATATGGACTGTCTTCTCTTCTATAAGGATAGATGGCTGGAATACACCTACCTTGTGTTATATTAAGAAGATTTATCATTTTTGTTCTCAATTTTTGAGGAAATTCGTTTTGCAGTAAGATTACATTTGGTAGAAAGCTTGTTAGAAGATATCCTTGCCATGCATAAGATCTAAATTTTAACTCAGCTATCTTGTAAAGATCTTCTTCTACAGGAGGTTCAAGTCCTGCATAATAATTACCTACTCCAAATATCTCTTTCATTCTTTCCACTTCTTCTTTTAAGTCTTTTTCTGATATAATTAGATCCATATTAGGTTGACTATCTGTAAACAAATCTCTTATTTCACTCCATCTATATACAACAATGTTTAAGGAATTATTATTTTTTAATGATTTATAAAAATTATCCTTATAGCTAATTTTCCTTTTCTCTAAATCTTTTACATCAAAAATAGGAGTACCTACTATTGGGAAAACATAGTCTTCTTCATCTGTATCCCCTATAACTATATTAACTCTTGATTTGATTCCAATGTTATTTAGGGCTTGTACAAGTTTACTAAGTCTTCCCTTAGTAGTTTCAAAATTGTTGCCTTCTTCATCAGTCAAAATATAATCAGAAGGATATTCTGAATTTAGTAATTCTGCATTTATCCTAGGACAAGTGAATTGCAAGAATTCTATATATCTGTTTTCTTCAAGAGAAGAGCTTATTCTCTTCAAAACTTCTTTCGAAATTTTTTCTCCATTAAGTAGTGTAAACTGTTGTAATACTTCGGCAACTTCTGCTACTTTTTCTTTATCCTTCTGTATCAATGTAATTGGATCTTCTAAAGTCACTTTTGATTTATTTACATATTCGTTATCTGGATTAATCTCCTTCTTAAGATTTAATAAAAAGTTACAAAATTGGGAATATAAATTTGCTTTATCACTCTCTAAAGCGAAATTATTTACCAAGAAAAGATCTATGAGACAAGTTAAATCCATTGGAATAATGCCTTTTCCTAAATCTCTTTCTAAAACATTCCTTGTAAGTTTTATTTCACCTATTTTAGAAGCTGTATTAAAAAGAAGCTTTTTAAATTCACGTTCATTTAATTTCCCATCTTTTTGTATTAAATTTTGTCCAATATCTTGATAAGGATCTTCATATTCTACTGACCAAAAACTCACAATTTTACCTTCTTTTAAAGTTTTCGTCTTCTTCTTCCCTTCTTTTATTCTTTTAATCCTTTGATTAATATAATTAGGTAATAATTTCTGTATTGCATTTATCATATATTCAAGATCACCAATGGAATATATAATTTCTATCTGTGGAAATAAGGCTTCTAATAAAAGGTCAGGTTGAGAAAGCATTTCATTAAGTAATACTTTTCTTACTACTAATAGATTTTCCCTAGGCATATCTATTTGTGAGAGTGCATTATCTAACGATCCCTGAAAGTTAAAATAATTCTCTTTCCTTCCAATGACTCCAGAGCAAAATCCCCTTAAATAAGTAATTATCGCTACTCTCCTCGGATCTTGATTATACCAAACTAAATCATCAACAGTATTTTGAGGTAAACAAATTCTACCGCTTTCTGAAATAGATATGCTATCATTAAATTCAGATTGCACAATTCTTTGAGAAACTTCTTCAACTACTTTAAGCACTTTTCTGTCATAGCCTTGTTTATCTATAAAAAATCCATAGCTATACGAAGTTTCAAATAAACTTTGTAAGATAGAAGGATTTGGTAAAAAGTCATCTTGTGCAATTTTAGCCAGTAAATCTTGTATATTACTTTGTAACTGTCCAATTGTACCGTCACGTTGTTCCTGTAAAGTTAATTGGTAAAGATTAGATGCCGAAAGTTCAATATTTTGGTCTTCTTCAAATTGAACAGGTTTTATGTTATATGTTTCTTGTATTATTTCATTTCTCATAGTATTAATTGGTGTAAAATAGATATAAAAAATCCCGCTTTTAAGCAGGATTAAGGTGAATATAGATTTTTGTATACTTTATCGATGAAGACGACCAAGCATAAGCCTATATCCACCTGTACCATGATGTAACCATTGTGCAACACGAGTAATAGTGGCTGTACTTGATCCAGTTTTCTTGGCAATTTCTCTATAAGGAATTTTGTTATTAAGGAGTTTTACTATTTGAAATCTTTCAGACATTGATAAAAGTTCAGAAAAGGTACAAAGATCTCTAAAAAAGATCCTACATTCTTCTATACTTTTTAAGTTTAGGATTGCTTTGAAAAGCTCTTCCATTTCTTTTGTACTCATTTCTTTTTCCATGGTTTTAATGTTTTAATACGTTAACACAATTGGATTGTACACCATAAATCTAATTTAATCAAGAATTACTTTTATTATTATAGAATTACATTTTTTATTGTTTTCTTTCTAAATATAATATGACAATAACTACTTTTGTATGAGACTACATAAAATGTTCCATCAAATTAAGTAAAATATGGTTCAATTGAAGTAAAAGTAATGGAAGAGGTTATAAGGGTTCGAATATCGTCCACAGTCCCCAGATAGCTGTCCATGACCTTGTATAAATACCTTATTTAGACTAATACAGTTTGCTAAATCTCCATTATCTACTTTATATCTAGTGGCTTTTTTGTATCTCTTTCTCTTTACCATGCGAGTTTTTAAATTTTTCTTTCCAAAGTATGGAAAATATATTACTTTCTAGATTTAATAGTGAAATATTTTTACCAAAGCTATAGATAATATATTTATCGTTTTTAATTAATATACTAATAGCATCCAATGATGCAGGGATGGCATTATGAGCATAATTACACCTTAATTCATATAAAAATGATCCAAAACTATCATAATTATTTTCTTTATAATGTTGTATACAATCTTTAAATTGAGGGAAAATGGAATTATCTTCTAAATGAAAGGAAAGGTCAAAATTAGAGTCACACCTATTACTATCAGGTATTCTAGTTATATCATCTTTTGTCCATTTGTAGCAATATATATGTACATTTCCTTCTATATAGGTATCTCTAAGATAATCTTGTAAATAATTCTCATCAATACATTCTTTTATAAATTTAATAAATGCATCTCTACCAGATTTTTTATAAAAGGTTTTAACTATTAATTCAATTAATAATAAAAAGTGAGAAAAAGCATAATAATTAACTCTTATAGACCCGGCTGTAATTGATATAAACTCTTCTTGTGTTATGATTTTATGATGGATGTAATTGTCTATTGCAGCTGACAATATCCCATATTTTTCTAAATTATAATTTAAATTATCTAATTGATCTTTTGTGTAATTTTGTAAAAAATTTTCCTTAAAATAATTTATAACTTTAGTTTTTGTATTACCCATATTTTATTATTTAGAAAATATATTTATTAGGCTAATAAAGTCATTTGTACTATATCTCTTGAATTCTTATAGAGACTTTTATAATTATATTATACATTAAAATTTGAATATATATATGATTACTAAATAATAATGTTATAAAATATTATTTGAATTTATTTATATGTAATATATCCTTTATATACTAATACAGATATTTGATTTTATAGTAACTAAATGGTAATATATAAGAGCTAAATCGCTCTACGAGGTCTTTGACATTTGTAGAGCTTTATTTTTATATATAATATGTCGCCAAAAGAAAGAGTTATAATATTAATAGATGGGAGTAACTTTTATTTTAAACTTAAAGATTTAAGATTTCATAATTTACTCAATTTCAATTTTACAGAATTTATTAAACTTATTTCTCATTCAGATAAAGTAGTTAGTGTAAATTATTATGTAGGAGGAATTAAGCAAGATAAGACTAAACATACTGGAAAACTTTTTAATGATCAACAAAAACTATTATCTCAATTAAGAAAACATTCTATTAAATACACCTTAGGTTATTTAATGAAAACAAATGGAAAGTTTCATGAAAAAGGTGTTGATATACAGATGGCTGTAGATATGCTTGTATCTAGCTATGAGGGACAATGTAGCAAAATTATAATTGTTTCCTCTGATACAGATTTACTTCCTGCAATTAAGAAAGTAAAAGAAATAGGAAAAATTGTTGAGTATGTAGGATTTTCTCATAAACCTAGTATAGCAATGGTTAGTAATTGTTCAGAATCTAAACTACTAACCAAAGATGAAATTCAAAAATTAATATCTAAATGATTCTATAGTTTAATTATAATAATTGTTTGAAATTTATAATAAGGGTTCTAACATCATTTACGATACCCAGTATCATTTACTGTGGTATTATTCACACTCTAGACAATACTAACTAATTTATGTTAAGATAGGTGTATCACCAAGACAGGTTACCTTGTAAAGTGAGTCTTCCAAGAAAATACCTGTCATTTTTTATATTCAAGTTTCTTTCTTTTGGTACTAATATAATCGATTTTATTCATAAAAGGTTTAATTAGTCTAGAGAATTTCATTTTATTTGGTACTAAAATTTTTTTCAATTTTTCAAGTTCAGATAAATATTCATATAAACATAAAAAATCACCATCCCCACTTACTATAACAGCTTCATCATACTCATTGATAAGTCTTGCGGCAGAATACAAAACAAGTTCAGCATCTACATTTCCTTTAGTTGTTTTTTTCCCATCTTTAAAATATTTTTGTGTTGGTTTAAAAACAATAATATATCCTGCTTTCTGTAGATATAGGTATAATTGCTGATTTTCTGGCATCTGACCAATAAATAAATAAGCTTGTTCAACTTTATAAGTATCAAGTAAAAAACGTCTAAACTTAGCAAAATCTAATTTCCACCCTGCAGATCGTATACCTAAGTTAAGATTTTGACTATCTATAAAGGCATAATTGATTTTTTGTTTGTTAGTTTCTATCATTTGTTCATTATATACTATCAAATAAATGTCTGCACTATTTATTAGGGTTCGAACTTCGTCCATAATATCCAGTTAAAATAATATTTTACATTACTAATTTATTATAATATCTTTTCTCTATAATGAAAAAAAATAAAAGGGATTATACTAACAACTAAATTAAAGTATCACATCTATAATATTACTTCATTTATTGCTATATCTTCAAACTTAGATTCTTTAGTATCTGGATCTCTATAGCTATGATCTGCTTTGGGAATTTCTATAAAATCTATATTCTTTGATATTGCACTTTTAAGATCCTTTTTAACAGCTTCAATATCTCCAAATCTATCCATTTGACCTTGAATTATACGAATCTTTCCTGTAAAAGTTTTTAGATCAACGTTTCCTATTACATATCCTAATATAGTTATAGAATACCTATTATGTTGATTTAGTGGTAAATCTCTAAGAAAATAACTTGCAACTATTCCTCCAAATGATTTTGCTATTAGATTTATATTTTTATAATAATCAGCATTTATAAATGATAAAACTGAATTAAGGGTATTTAGTTCTTCTTTAAGTTCTGGGCTAGATGAATTACTTTCTTTTCTGTCTAAAAAAGGAAAATTGAATGTGACAGTACTATGTTTACTTTCTTTTGATTTTTTTACCAATTTTTGGATAAAAGTTGATTCCATTCCTTCAGATACTCCATGGAGTATTATATCCAATGTTTCAGAATCTTTATTATAAAAAAACTGCAAATTCGGTAGTTGTTGCATATATTTATCTTTATAAAAACGTGAGCTTAGATTTATAGTATCAATTGTCTTCAATAAAGTCCAGAATATATAGAACGTATAGAATACATTGACAAAAGTACTATTGATCAATATGACATAGTTAATTAAAAAATAAGATAGGGTATAAATTATGTGTTAGATTTAATAATAATATTTTGATATCATCATAGTATTATGAATGATTTTACTAATTTATCAAAAAGAACTATTAAGTTTCGTAATGATAGGGATTGGGCTCAATTTAATAATCCTAAAGATAGTGCTATTTCTTTAATACTTGAAGTTTCAGAATTCTTAGAACATTTTCAATGGAAAAATTCTGACGAGATAACTGAACATTTAAAAAATAATAAAAAAGATGTTTCTGATGAATTATCTGATATTTTATATTGGGTTTTACTTATAGCAAATGATTTAGATATAAATCTTGAAAAATCTTTATCAAGAAAAATGTCTGAAAATGAAAAGAAGTATCCTATATCTAAATCAAAAGGTAAACATGCTAAATATACAGAATTATGATAGTTTATTCTGCTACAAAAAAGTGTTTTAGAGAAGATGTTTTTACAAATAATATAGATCAAATAATCCTAAATTTTTTTAAAATTAAAACGGAGAGGCTTGTAGGTATGGCGGAAATAAATTCATGGAAAAATTCTCTTCAATATATGGATAGATTATTAGAAGATGAGAGTATACCAGAAGATGTTGGAGTATCTATTGAATATCATATTCCTCAAACTTCTAAATGTAGTTCTAATAGAGTTGAAGCAATGGGAATCTTCAGAACTCACTAATAAAGATGCTATTGTTATAACTAGATTCCAACATGGTAGTGTGGAAGCAGTTCATCCCTCATATCAAGTATGGTCATATAAGTGTTTACTTGAAGATTTTAATGAAACAATATATAAAGATTTGATAAAACTTTTTCCTTGTGCATACCTTCATAATTATAAAGAAGATAATATTATTAATAATGTATTCTATAGTGAATATATATCTAAAGCACCTATATTCTTAAAATCAGATGCCTCTAAATTAAGAGATTTTATAAAACAACATATCAAATATGGAGATAGTAGAAACATAATATATAGAATAGATAGCGGGAAAATAAAACCTTCAAAAAATCTTTCTGATGAATTAAATTCAATGCTCAGTGGTAATGAAGAATTTATAATGATTGATAGCCAAAAGGTTATTTATGAAACTATACTAGAAGCTTCGAAAAATATAGATAAAGAAGATAAACAGACAATTATTGTATCTGGAGGTCCAGGTACAGGTAAATCTGTTTTAGCAATAAACCTATTAGTTAAATTGATAAATGAAAGATTAGTAGTTAAATATATTACTAGAAATTCTGCTCCTAGAGAAGTTTACGAAGTGAAATTAACAGGCTCATTCAAAAAATCTCATATATCAAACTTATTTGGAGGTTCAGGATCCTTTCATAGTAGTGAAAGTAATGAATATAGCTGCTTAATAATTGATGAAGCACACAGATTAAATGAAAAATCAGGTATGTTTAGTAATTTAGGAGAAAATCAAATTAAGGAGATTATTAACGCATCACAGTTAAGTGTATTCTTTATAGATGAAGATCAGAAGGTAACATTAAAAGATATTGGAGATATAGAGGAAATAGAAAAATGGGCAAGATATTTTAAATCCAATATTCTAAAATTGGAATTAGATTCCCAATTCCGATGTAATGGTTCAGAGGGATATATTTCTTGGTTGGATAACATTATGCAGATAAGAGATACAGCTAGAGTTAATTTAAAAGATATAGATTATGATTTTAAAGTTATTGATAGTCCTGAAGAATTACACAAAATTATAAGAAAGAAAAACAAAGATAAAAATAAATCTAGATTAGTTGCCGGTTATTGTTGGGATTGGGTTAGCAAGAAAAATCCAGAATTGAGAGATATAGTGATTAATAATTTTTCTGCTAAATGGAACTTAGATTCAGACGGGCAATCTTGGATTATAAAACCTAATTCAGTTAATGAGGTCGGGTGTATTCATACATGCCAAGGATTAGAAGTAGATTATGTGGGTGTAATTATAGGAGAAGATTTGGTTATAAGGAATGGTATAGCTAAAACTTATCCGGAAAAAAGGGCTAAGACTGATAGATCTATATCTGGTTGGAAGAAACTAGTAAAAGAAGACAGAGCTCTAACTTTAAAGAAGTTAGATTCAATTATAAAGAATACTTATAGAGTCCTTATGACTAGAGGTCAAAAAGGGTGTTATATTTATTGTGTTGATAAAGAAACTCATTACTATTTTAAAAAATTAATATCTAACACATTAGAAAGCTAAGAAAATAATATTTAGATTTACAATTAAGATTTGAATATCCGCTATAGTATTAAATTTATAATATACTAAAAGATTTATTAATAAGGGAAAAACATCAACTATACATGAATGGGATATTAATTTAAAATAAACGTTAGAATAATGAATAAAAAAGATATAGAAATCGAATTAAAATTTGAAATTAATAAAAGTGAAATTGAATCTTTTAGCTCACGATTAAAAGATATAGGATTCGCTTTATCAAAACGTGTTTATGAATTAAATGTTATGTATGATAATCCATCTCAGATAATGCAAACAACTGATGGGCGAATAAGATTAAGGAAGAGTGGAGGAGATGCTATATTGACATATAAAAAACCACTATCAAGAAAAGGTATTAAAAAAGAAATTGAATATGAAACTAAAGTCTCAAATTTTGATATCATGGAAAAAATCTTAAAAATGATGGAATTCACCAAAACAACTTCTTATGAGAGATACAGGAGCTATTTTCATAAAAATGATATTGAGGTAATGATTGATGAATTTCCATATGGAGTATTTGTTGAAATAGAAGGGAATGAAAGAGTAATCATTGGAGTATCAAATGATTTAGGATTTAATATAAAGGATAACTTAACTGATTCTTGTGATACAATATATACAAAAAGATGTATAGAGAAAGGAATAGAACCAAGTAAACACATATTATTTAATAAATGTAATCTCCCCTAATATGAAAATTTTTATAACTAGTCTTAATTAAGGATAGCATTTTGAGATAAGCAATAATTATATAGATTTATTAATGCTTAAATATATAAAATGGTAAGATGTATTTACTCCCTCGAAATTAAATTAGAAGAAAGTAGTTGTTCTTTTATGATATTGGGGAAAGTGATTAAGTCTCCAGAATCTCTTATATAGTGAGCGGATTTATATACCTTTAGTACTTAATCATCTAATAGAAGTAAGTTTTTTGAAATATTCAATATCATTTATGAGTTTGATCTTTGCATTCTGAACTTCTTTAGAATATTTCTGCTTAGTATACCAATTTATAGTTTCTATTCCTTTCATAATACGAATCCGATGCAAAATATCCTCAAATGAACTGTCAAATATTTTTTTGTCTATATAACCTTCCATTAACCATTTAGTTGGAATATAATTTCCATACCAATAATCCCAAGAAGCAAAATCATAGATTGCACTGTCACTTCTTATACTTCCCCAATCAATAATAGCAACAATTTTTTTATTTTTAACTATAAAATGCTTATTTCCATAATCCGAATGATTAAGACATGGAGAAATTTGAGTATAAATACCTTCTAATTGAGATACTAAATCAATGGCACTAGTAATTATTTTTTCTGGAATATCTGTACTTTTAGCTATATTATAAAATTGATTTGATTCAGATAACCATTGATCAATTAAAGCTTCGGATGTTTCATATTGAGCTTTTCCATCTCCAATAATATAACCAAATCCTTTAGTCTTTATTGAGTGAATTTTCGATAAAATGTTACCTGCTTTTTGAATATATTTTTGCCGTTCGGATAATGATAGAAGTCCAAAATTAATATTTCCTCTTTCTAGAACTTCTCCATCAATTTTCTCCATCAAGCAAAAAGAGCACTCTTTCCCATTAACAGTAATATATTTTATAAAAAGAATTGTAGGGGCAGGAACTCCAATAGCCTTAACCTGTTCAATTGCCCACTTTTCTTGCTGAAAATTAGGATAGGGGGTTCTTGAAATACGTAAAATAAGCTCCTGGTTATTAACAAGTACAATTCGATATACTTCATTTACTTCTCCGGCAATAATTCTATATTTCTTAAATATATCAGTTCCGATAGCTTCTTTAACAACACTTTGTATAACATCATCTGGTGTAACAATATTATTTTGAATCGATTCCAGGTATTTCTCGTACTCAGTTTTTTTCACAGTATTAGAACTCATGAATGTAGTATAACAAATTATCATAGAATATTATTATTAAAGTGGATGTAATTAATGCTATAATGATTACCATGAATAATACTATTACAGCCCTAAAAGGAGTAAAAGTAGGACACTCAACTCACCCTGATAAATTAACTGGTTGTACAGTTGTTATATTCGATTCACCCTATCCTGTAGCTTATAAATCTTTCGGTGGTGCTCCAGGTACTTTCAATACAGATGCTCTACAAAACGGAAAATCATTTAATAGAATGCAAGGGTTATTTATAGCAGGAGGAAGCTTAACTGGATTAATGAGTGCATCTTATATAATGCAATCAATGATTGAAAAAGGAATAGGTTCTAAGGTTGGAAAGATTATTAATCCAAGTATAAGTGGTGCAGTAGTTTTTGATTTAGGGACACAAATTGGGCAATATGATCCTAAATATGGGAAGGAAGCATTGGATAATATATCTTCAAATCCTGTTATCAATGGTAATGTTGGTGCAGGAACAGGGACTTCAGTGGGAAAATTTCAATATATGCAAAATGGAACTAAAAATGCAGGAATGAAAGCAGGAGTAGGTTCTTCGAGGATCGATTTAGGAAATGGTATCATAGTGTGTGCTTTATCAGTTGTAAATGCATTAGGTAATATAATTAAACCTGATGGTTCTGTTTTGGCAGGAAACAGAGATGATCAAAAAAAATTTAAAAAATTTGAAGACACAACTGACTTTGTAACATCAATAAATGCTAATACAACCATATCTATTGTTGGTATTAATGTTGATTTAAAATCTCGAGAAAACTACGAACATATTGCACATTTTGGATCTTTAGGACAAGTTAAAGCTATAGATCCTGTTCATACATCAGTTGATGGAGATACAGTATTCGTTTTCTCTACAGAAGAAATAAAAGAACCTCTTAATTCAAATGGAAAATATTTTCAAACAGCGGGTTGGCCATTATTTAGTATAGATATTATAGGAGTTGCTGCTTCTAAAGCTGTTCAGAATAGTATATATAATGCCTGTAATGAGGCTATCACAATTAAATATACTAAAGGTTATAAGGGTATTATACCTAGTTGTAAAGATTATTAATTGTATAAATTATTGAGTGATTATCTAATTTATGAAATAGATTAAAATATATTTCTTAATAAGATATAATCTTGAAATGAAGTTGTTATTTAAAATAGACAAAGATTACCTTATTTATTACTCAATAAATAACACCTCTCCAGATAGGTACTCCTCATTAATATATAAAGATGACATTATAAATCTTCAAAACTATGCATGGGATTTATCCAAAGAGACTAACGATTTACTTAGAGGTTTAGCACTTCCTAATACATTAAATATTAGTAATAAAGATACCTCAATTTCAGATTTTTTTAATAATATAAAAAATAGTAATGAATTTAGAATAGTATATAAACAGACTTTAGATTCATTAGAAGATTGTAAAAAAGAGTGGCAAAGTAATCTTGAAAAATCTAAAGGAATTATGAATGAAATGACTGGACTAGAATTTAATAAAGAAATGACAGTATATATTACTCATCCATCTTTAAAAAATGGGAAATACAATAATAATATTATAGAGTGGAGTCATAATAGTGAACAAGATTGGCCAAATTACTCTACAGTGTACCTTTGGCATGAAATACTACACTCATACTTTGACTATTCAGAATATTCTCATTCTATTATTCAGCTTGTGACAGACAATGAATTGAGAGTTAAATTAAATGGAGGTAATTATCCTCCTTTTGAAGGACATAAAGAGCTTTTTCCATTAATGAATGAATTATTGCAAAAATGGATAGAATACTTATCTGGAAGTCAAAGGGATATAATTGATTTTTGGAAGAAGAATAGGAATAAGTTTGATAGTTAAGAATATCAATAATATAATGAAGGATTTAAATAATTAGGAATTTCCTATAAGTATTTTATAGCTCAGATTTGAATAAATAGGACACAAAATATTTATTAGTAGGCTCAGGTCTAAAATGTGGGCAATTAGGATTATTTGATAATAAAAAACTGTTAGGAATATTAGATATTCATAGTGATAAAGAGTTAATACTATACCCAATGGTTATAGATTAATATATAATATAAATATATGTCTAAAGATAAATATAAATATTTAGAAAAAATTAATGATAAGAGTGTAATTGATTTTTATGAAAATGAAAACAAAAAAACCTTATCTTATCTGAAAAGTAAAAATTATAAATTAATTAAAAAATCTATTAGCAAGGCTTTATGTATATCTTGGAGAACAATACCTGTAATTAAGGGAAAATATAAATTTTGGATTGAGTATTCATACAAAGATAAATACTCAAAACTATATTCTCAGTATAAAGAAAATCAACCCAAAATGATTCTTGATTTTAATTTATTGAATAATGAAGAATTTTATAAATATAACCCTTCAGAATCTGGGGAATTAATTGTCGTTCTAACTGACAAACAAGGGTTGGAAACATATTATTATAATTTAATTAATGCTAATGGTGAAAAAATAAAAGATAGTATAGATAATATTTGTGAATTTTTATGTTGGGATAGGGATAGTGGATTTTATTATATAAAAAAAATATATATAGATGGTGATATCAGGGATTATAGTTCATATAAATATGAAATCTATTATCACAAAATAGGGGATATTCAATCTAAAGATAAAAAGTTTTTAAATTCTGATGAGATTGAATTTGATAATGATCCCTTTATTTCTCTGGAGATATCTAAGGATAATAAATACATAATAGTTCAGACAAGTAACTATTATGATAAATTTATTATCATAAAAAATAATATATCAGGCAAGATATTAAAAGTATATAGATATAAAGACTGTAATATGTATGTGGAAATAATTAATGATAAGCTGTTAATTTATACTAATAAAAAAAATGAATTTGGAGAGATAATTGAGGTTGATATGAAAGATATAGAAAAAAATTTAGAAGGAAAAGTTCTTATTAAACCAAAACACTATTTATTGGATGACTATATATTTACTAAAGATTATATATATTGTGTGTATTTGAAAGATGTAGCCCATTTTATAAAGATTTATGATTATAAAGGTAATTTCATAAGGAATATTAAATTTAATATTAAAGGGACTATTTCTTTAACTTGTGATTATATAGATAATAATGTATATATATATTTTTCATCCTTCACTTTTCCACATACAATATATAAATATATTTTTGATAAAGATAAATTAGAAGAAATATATCAAAGTAAAGTAAAAAAAGAATTTTCCCCTGAAAATTATAACTTAGAATATAAATTAGTAAGATCTAAAGATGGGACAGAAATTCCTTTCACAATGGTTTATAATAAGAATAATAAATTAGATAAACCTTCTCCTGCACTTTTATATGGATATGGTGGATTTGGAATTAGCAATTTACCGTATTATCGCCCAGAGATTTTACCATTCATAAATAATGGAGGAATTTATATTACAGCTAATATTAGGGGTGGAAAAGAATTTGGAAGGAGTTGGTATTATAGTGCGAAAGGGGCAAAAAATAAAATAAAAACAATACAAGATTTTATCTCTATATCTGAATATCTTATAGAGAATAAATATACTAATAATAATAAATTATTTATAAATGGAATGAGTCATGGAGGATTTATTGTCTCTGCAGCAATGTTTATGAGACCTGATTTATATAAAGGAGTAATTGCGGAAGTTCCTATTGTAGATTTTTTAATTTATAAAAAATATGGTAGTGGAAGTTTATTAGTTAATGAGTATGGAGATCCAGATAACAAAGAAGATTTAAAATATATTCTAAATTGGAGTCCTTATCAAAATCTAAAAAAGGGTATTAGATATCCTGATATATTAATAACCGGTGCAACCAATGATACAAGAGTAGGACTAGCTCAACCGCTTAAATTTGCAAAAAAAATGCAAGATTATTCTTTAGGGAAAACTTATCTTTATATAGATACTGATTCTGGTCATATGGGAAATTTAGATATAGATTTTCAAATTGAAAAAAATACTTTGATATTTAGTTTTATATATACTAGCAATTGTTGAAATGTATAAAGAATATAGTCATTAGGTTTTTCTACCAATTAACCTTATCATTCTCCCACCACTTGGATTTTATTATATCTTTGGTATACTTTAACCTATCTTTACTAGCTCCACTTTTTAAAAAGAATCTATACTGTATATTTTGACATTTTATCTCAGCTTTCTCTCCCATCCAAATATTATCTGGAACCTCTTTATCTTTATATTTTCTTTTATAATCATTATATAATTTTGAGTGATATGCATCGTGTACTATACTCCCTGCATACCACTCTGTATCTGAATTTGATGTTTCATCTCCAACTTTAAATATAGGGGGTGTTTTTTCTGCCCACATACCTGAATTTCTTTTTATTTGCTGTATTATTCCTATATATTTTATTACTAATTTATAGTGATACAAAGAATTCTCTTTGATGAACTTTAAAGCGTTCTCAGTTCTTATAATAAAATTTTTATCTCCTTTTATTTCAATATTATACATGTCTGTATTATATTTAAATTTTCATAAATATACTAATAAAACTTCTAAATCAGTTCACAATACCCAATTGAGAATATTATAAATTTATATTTAAAAATTATCCTTTTAAATCAATACAAAAATAAAGATTTGCCATACATGGCAATGAACAATATTTATTAATATGATATCAAACAAATTGTAGCCCAATTGTTTACAGTCCTTTAGAAAGGGAGAATAAATTGTCTAAGAATACGAATTGGGAGCATGGAAAAGACTGGGATTACAAAAAAGATGGCAAAGGAAAGTTTTGGAATGGAGGTCATGAGACTTCTAGAAAGGATGGGGATATCTATAGGATTTATAGGCATGATCCAGAGGGGTCGCCTCCAAAGGGTTGGAGTTATGATTATTCTACTGGAGAATTTAAAATTATTGGAAAGTAGAATTACTTTCTCACTTGTGTAGTAACATATTTTCTCCATAATTAGAGGGAATTGTTCAAGTAAAGAACTGGAGAATAAATTTTTTATGTTTTTTAACATAATAAGTATTTATTCCCCTTCTCCTTTTGTTATAATTAAGATATTTATGATTAAAAATAAAAAAATAAATAAATCAAATTCAGGATTTTATAATATTAGATTAAAAGAAGGACTAAATACAAAAGATTGGATTTATCATTGGTTTATTATAAAGAATCTATTTATGGAAAAGGGATATATAATACAAGAAAATAGAGATGAATCTGGAGGTTATATAGAGGTGGTCGGATATCACAATGCTAATATTTTAGAAGATAAATTCTGGAGAAAAGAGCCATCAGCGAAAGGAAATATATATTCTTTCAAAGGAGATTGGAAATATAAAAAAGATATTGAAAATAATAATTTAGAAGAAGAATTAGAAAATCTATTTAAAAAGTACTTTGAATTAAACAATATTGAAATTGTTGATATCGAAATTAATAATTGGGAATCTGATAAATATCATTATTTAATAAAAATAGAAAGGAATTTGAAATATAATGAATGGTTGTCTTATTATGTTGAATTACAAAAAATACTTTTGTTAAATAATATAAAAATAGAAGATTATCATGATAATGATTTAGATATTGAGATAGTAAAAGGTTTAGCTAAAGAAGGGACTCTCAACTTCTATGAAGGATATTTTATACATAAAATTGATGATTTGACTTTTAAAAAATTTAAATCAATTGTAACTTCTTTTTTTAAAAATAAAGAAAAACTTATAATTATTTCTAGTTAATAGAAATAATGCATAAACAAAAAAGTATCAATTTAAAAAAATTATTTAAAAAAAATAATATTCTCTTTTTTGGAGATGATCATGATATGAATCAAGGAAGATATTGGTTATCTA
>JAJYWX010000005.1 GCA_021791275.1 bacterium
TTGCAACTTTATCAAAATCTAGATCCTTATCTATTGGTTTATTCCTAGCATGTAACTTTAATATACTCTTTCTCTCTTCAAGGTCAGGCAAATTTAAGGTTATTGTTCTATCAAATCTACCAGGTCTAAGAAGTGCATTATCTAAAACATCAGGCCTATTTGTTGCTGCTATGATAATAACATTTGTTGTAGTATCAAAACCATCCATCTCAACCAAAATTTGATTTAGTGTCTGTTCTGTATGAGCACCTGCAATTGAATATCCTCTTTTCCTTGCAACAGCGTCAATTTCATCAATAAATATGATTGCTGGTGCAGCTTTTCTAGCCTTTGAGAATAAATCTCTAACTCTAGATGCACCTGCACCTACTAACATTTCTTCAAATTCAGATCCAGATGTAGAGAAAAATGGAACCCCACTCTCCCCTGCAATTGCTTTTGCTAAAAGAGTTTTACCTGTACCAGGAGGTCCTACTAATAATATACCCTTTGGAATTCTTGCTCCAACATTTAAATACTTTTTGGGATTTTTCAAAAAGTCTACAATTTCTTCAACTTCTTCTTTGGCCTCATTAAGCCCCGCAACCCCATCAAATCTAATAGATTGCTTAGACCCAACAAATAACTTTGCTCTACTTTCTCCCATTGAGAAAATTCCGCCTCCTCCACCGCCCATTGATCTAAATTGCCTAATAGTATACCAAGTTGTTGCGACAATAACTATTATAAATATTAATGTTATTATGTCACTTGTACTTAAAGTTGGATTTTGAGATATTGTTATATCTTTATATTTACTAATATCTATACCATTATTGGTAAATATACTCGCTGGATTAGTAGGCGAACCCAGATTCGAATTTACCTTAGAATTATTATTTAGTGTAGCAGTAGCATAAGTTTGATAAATTGTTAAACTTTTAACTTGATTATCTTTTAGATCTTTAATTAATTGACTTATAGGGACTGTTTTTCCGTTATTAATACTTGGTAAAAATAAATAAATTCCAAAAAATATTAAAACAAACAAAACAAAAATCCAAAGAAAATTGTTACTCTTGGGCTTTTTATTACTTATCTTCTTTTCACCATTCATAGTGATTTAATTATATCATAAAATGTAATAGCGACGACAGGAATCGAACCTGTGACCTAAGGCTTATGAGTCCTTTGCTCTACCTACTGAGCTACGTCGCCTAGCAAATAGGATTATTTGGTTGCGGGGGTTGGATTCGAACCAACGACCTTCAGGTTATGAGCCTGACGAGCTACCGCTGCTCCACCCCACGGTTTATATAAATGAAAATACAACTCTCATTGATAATACAACAAATTCCCAAGTGAGTCAATTTAAAATAAAAACATTATCCAAGACATAAAAGAAGATTTTTGTGAGTTATTACTACTAACTTCTTTTTTATTTTTCACATTTATGAATGATGATGTGGATGTCTTAGGTAGAACAATTTCTGATGAATTTGATTTAAACAAATTTAAATCATTTGTGGCGACAAAATTTTTATAATAATTACTATTATAATATTTATACTCCTTCTCAAGTTCTATAGAATTTTTACTCTCAGATTTTACTAAATTACTAATTTTTTTAACCTTACCTTGTATCTCAATATAATGAGTGTATGTTCTGAATAGATTAAATGACAAAAGTGAAATAAAAAATATAAGTATTACTATAAAAAAATATTGACTTAAATTTTTACCAAATTTTTTATCACTCATAAATTTATTATATTCACTAAATTTGACAAAATGCAATTATAGGTGATAAAATCATATATAAATTAATTATAAGTCATACATTTTGATGGACAGTTATATAATAAAATTCACTAAAGACCTAGAAGATAAGGGTAAATCTATACATACTATTATAGCTTATAAAAAAGATTTAGAACAATTATCTGAATTTTTGAAGACAAAAAAAATTATAGACCCTAAGGATGTAACAGAGGAAGTTCTAAGAGAATATTTTGAAGATATAAAAAAGTACAACTTATCTGCAAAGACTGTGTCTAGAAAATTAAATAGTTCAAGGACTTTCTTTAAGTATCTACAAAACCTTAATGTAGTATCAAAAAATCCAGCTATACTTATTACTCATCCAAAAATAAATCCTGTTATACCAAGAGTATTAACAGAAATAGAGTATAGAGCACTCAGAGATACTGCAAGATCAGATCAAAGAACTTATCTTATTATAGAAATACTCCTTCAAACTGGTATTAGAATCGGGGAATTATGCAGAATAAATATGTCCGATTTAAAGTTAAACAAAAAAGAGCCTACACTTTTTATAACAGCTTATGGATCTACTCCAGAAAGGGAAATTCCCTTAAACGAGCAGGCAGTAGATGCAATAAAAGAATATCTTACAATTAGACCTCAAGAAAGTAAGTGCGATAATCTATTCATAACTAAAAATGGTAATCCTTTACTTGTTAGAAATATAAGAACATCCATAGATAATACATTTAAAAAGGCTGGAATTGATAATGCAAAAGTAAACGACCTTAGAAATACATTTATTGCACATCACTTAGCGAGAGGAACAAATATATTTGTTCTTTCAAGAATAATCGGACACAAAAGGATTGCTACTACAGAAAAATATTTAGGGAAAATACAACTAAACACTGAAAAACTCCCTGTTCTACCTGTTTTATAAAATGATAAAAATTGGGCACAGATGGATTCGAACCATCGACCCCCGCTTTATAAGAACGGTGCTCTAACCGACTGAGCTATGTGCCCTAGGATTGTGTTATTATAACAGAATTTTTTTTAACTTTCACTATTTTACTTCTGTTTCAAAATATCTTCAAGAGCAGAAGGATTAACTGTATTTTCTAATAGACCTCTTCCCTTAATCTCTTCTTCTACATCATTCACATCCTTACCATACTTTAGCCTTGATAATTTCTTTATTGACTGAGCTATAGCATCATTAGGCTGTACGGGACTCATAACAGTTTGCATAGAAAAAGGTGGCTGTACCTCTCCATTGGATAACATTTTTACATAAGCGAATCTATTTTCTAAGTTTATAAGGTCTTTTTGGTTAAAGATAGGTTCAAATTCCTTCTCTAAGAATTCTGCATCACTTACTCCAACCTTAAAAGATACTATTGTTCCTACATTTCCAAAAACAGCATTCTTAACTTCATCTATCATTTGAGCTATATATTGATTTGCCACTATCAAATTAAGCCTATATTTCCTAGATTCTGATAGAATTTGAGCAAAATCCTCCGTTGCAAAATTTTGAAACTCATCTACATAAAGATAAAAATCTTTTCTTTGGTCTTCAGGTATATTAGATCGAGACATTGCTGCAGAAAGAATCTTTGGAACAAGAAGTAATCCTAAAAATTGTGAATTTTCTTCTCCTATTTTACCCTTATCTAAGTTAACAATAAGTATTTTTTGATTATCCATAATATCTCTCAAGTTAAAAGCAGAGACACTCTGACCTAATATATTTCTCATCAATTTATTAATTACAAATCTGTCAAATTTTGATGCAAAATATCCTAATGTTTCAGATTTATGATAATCACTAGTTTGAGCAATCTCTTCTGTCCAATACTTTTTAACCATATCATCTTTAACATAAGGTAGCATCTCATCTATAAATTTTTTATCTAATAAAACAAGTCTAAATACTTCTATTAATGTATTCCCAGGTTTTGACATTGCAGTAAGCATACAATTTCTTACAGCTCTCTCTAACCTAGGCCCTGTGATACCTTGTCTATTTGGGTCAAATAATTTTTCTAACATATGATAAAAAGAATTAACTATCATATGTTTATCTTCTTCTGAATAGTATTCCATTATATTTATTCCCATAGGTCTATCATAGTCACCTGCATTAAAATATATTACATCTTCAACCCTCTCTGGAGGGATTCTAGATATTATATTTTCAGCGGATTGTCCATGAGGGTCTAAAAACGCCACTCCTTTTCCATTTTGTATATCTTGGAGTATTAAAGATTCAAGCATTGTAGATTTTCCAGTACCAGTTCTTCCAATAACATACATATGTCTCCTTCTATCATCATCATTTATATATACAGGTCTAATATTTCCTCTATACACACCATTACCCAAGAATAATCCGGAATAAGGAATCTCTGATGAAACCGGAGCTCTTTTCGATGTTAGCCAATTAATATGTGGAGTCTGTACATCCTTATTTGGAAAATGAAATATCGTAGCAAGTTCTGACGTATTTAATATAACAGCCTTTTTGTTGAATTCTGAAAATAAAGAAGGATAATTATACATATATCCTAAGTAAAAATCTTTCTCAATAAGAAAATTTAATTTTTGTTTTTTAAATTTGTTTCCATGATTTTCAGAAAATTGAGAAAAACTTGATATCATATTATTTAGGATTGATTTAGCTTTATCTTTAGAGCTTGATACTGTCCATAATCTTATATCTACATTAAAGCCGGGATTTTTAGTTTTATCCTCTATTTTTTGATTCTCATATTGGGTAGATTGACTTTCTTGTTTAGGAGATTCATCTTTTTTCACAGACTTAGGTTTTGTATGAGAATTAGCTGCTTTTATCCATTTTCCATTTGAAGGATATATCACTAACTGATAAGCAGCATACTCACCTATGCTTAACTTACTTATAACACTTGTAATATTTGAAATTGTATCTACTTTAAATTCTTCTCCATATGTTTTAATAGGATAATAAGATTTTTTTGAAAAACCTAATAAGGCATAATCTACGTATGCATCATCCTTAAATATATCTGGCCTATCTACCCTCCTTATTTCAGAAGAAGGATAACTTGCATGAATTTGTTTCTCAACAAAATCCGAAATTTCATCTAGACAACTTACATAGAATCTTATGCTCTCAGCACTTGCAACGATTTCAAAAGATATATATTTCATATCTCCAAGTAATCTTTTCCATAAAGATCCTTCTTTAAACCCAGAAAATCCAGAGAACATTTGATCTGCAGCTGCAATCTCAACTTCATTATCCATTGGAAGTTTTACTTCAAATGTTATTGATTTTTTATAATTAAGAATAAATTTATCTCTTTTTATCTGCCTTAAAATTAAGAAGCCAACAAAAGATCCAACCAATAAAAGAATTATTAATATTATTAAGGATATAAATAATATAAATATACTATTAATAAATGTTGAAGTTATGTTATTTATAGAATGAATATTGATAGAAACACCATGCATAAAAGAATTATACAGTAATAAATATTAATATTAAATAGATATATGGGTTGAAATTAATTACGTCTTTCAGCTAATTTTCTCTCACTCTCTTCTCGCATTAATCTAAATGAAGAAGTTTTATGAGAATCCCCTTCATCATTAGGGGAAACAAACGATTGATGCCTATTATTACTAGTAGACATATAATAATTAGGATTTTGCACAACAGCTGTTGCTTCTGTATTAGTTGAAACAGAAGTTTGCACTCCATTATTATCTGGACTAGGAGGAAAACTGTAATTTACCTCGTTAGATTCAGGACTAATACTTTGAATTGGTTGTTTTTCAATTTCATAACTCATAGTAATAATGATAACACAAATGTAAATTATTGTAAACTACTATTTTGATTATACCCTATATTTCATATTTTGAGACCTTTCCATATCTCTTTTTGCAGTTTTTTCCTTTTCTTTTTCTCTCTTATCATATTTCTTTAATCCCTTAACTACAGCGATATTTAATTTAATTTTATTCTTTAATAAAAATATATTTATTGGTACCAGTGTATACCCCTCTCTTGAGATATACTTAGATATTTCATTAATTTCATATCTGTTTAAAAGCAATTTCCTGGTTCTAGTAGGGTTATATTTAATATCTCCCATTTCAGGAATAGGAGATACATGCATATGCAATATATACACCTCCCCCTTTTTTACTGTTATAAATGATTCATTTAAGCTGACATTGCTATTTTTTATTGATTTAACTTCATACCCAAATAAAGATATTCCAGCTATATATGTCTCAATAATAGAATAGTTCCTTCCTATATTTTTATTTGATATTAAAATCTTTTTCATATATTTATCTTTACTACTTTACTTCCTGAAAGTATGTATATGGTATTTCCAGAAGAAGAAAGTGCCATCGCATCCATATTCTTGAAGATATTACTTTTTCCAAAATATACATATTGTTTTACAAAAGAATAATCTACAGTATTCGTAGCCCCAGCTGAGGGTTTTTGCAAAACTACTATCCTATTGTGTGAAGGATTTAGTACATACAAATCATTTATATACTGATTATCGTATATAAAACTAACATTATTTAATGAATATTCCATATAATTTGAATTTGAAACTGAAAAAGGAGTTAAAGTATTAGCATAAAATCTCAATATACTTCCATTTTTACTCACTGCAAATATATTTCCATCTATAGCAAAAGAACTTGCTTCCTTAAGTTTAGAAGATGAGAATAATTTAGAATAAGATAATGTAGAGGTATTTGCTTCATACATAGAACCTGTTTTAGAGTCTAATAAATATATATTTCCTGCATAAGCTTGAATAGCAGTTATATCTGAGCCCTGTATTGGAGATATTATTGGAGATAAACTTCCATTTTGAGAAACAGAAACTAAACCTTTGTTTAAATCATATAAAAATAGAGATGATTTTGCTAAAGAATATGTTATATATTCTGGAATAGATATCCCTGTAGATAATGATTCAAAAATAGTAGGAGTCGATTCATTGGATTCTGGTATCGAATAAACATATTGAGATTTTGGATCAGTTAGATATATCTTTCCAGAAAGATTTTGTATAGATGTTATTTGTGCTGCAGGATAAGATATACTTACATCAGTAAGAACAGTATAACTGTTTATTGGAACAATATCATTTAATTTATAATAAATTGAGTTCAAAATATTTTTCTCATTTGTAATTTTGTTATTATTGAGGTCTGTTTTATATGCTTCATTGATTAGGGAATATGTATTTGTAATCAATGAGTCTTTTGCTGATACACCTGAAGAAGCATTTATCTTATTTATATTAGAAGTAATTTCTGAATATAGTTTATTATAGTGAGAAAAATTATTTGAATAAGTTTTTTTACCCTTTACTTCTTTAAAAAAAAAAATGAAAGATTACAAGAATCAAAATTATGAAAATAACTATTCCAATAACTGTATTTTTTTCTCTTTTTAATGTTTCTAAATCTCTATTTATTTTTAATTTGTATTGTTTCTGAGACCTATCTTTTAGATATAAGACCAAATTAAAAATTAATTGGAAGAATGATACTATAACCACAGTTATAGACTTAAATATTCCATTCCAATCAATTTTTCTCATATTTTCATTTATATTTTTATATATATTAGAAGAAGTTTGCTTCGTTGTATTTATTATATATGAAGAAATATTTTTTGTCTTATTTTTAAGATCTAGATCATTTAATGAGCTTTTTATAAAATCTTCCTTATCTTCTACTACATCATCTGAATTTTCAGAAGCACCCTCATCTAATTCATTATCCATTTCATTCTTGATATAACCTGTAGAAGGAGTATCATTAGATAAATCTTTTTCATCTGAACTATCTTCTGGCCCTTCGTTATCGTCTATAGATATTTTTTTAGATACATTTTCATTATATAGTTTATCCTCCTCTAAAAATTCATCTTTAATTTCAACTCCAGTATTTTTTATAGATAGAATCAAAAATGATATATTCTTATCATCTAAGTCAAGCTCAGATATATCTTCTTGAGGCATTGATATGATTTCTTTTATTTTAGATTCATTAATGTATGTTGAAAAATTAGATGTAGTTAATACAAATATATCTCCTTCCTTGACATAACCGCTAGCTGTAAATACAACACTATTGCCTACTGATAATAAATGCTCTGATAAATTCATCAATTTCCCTTCTCTATAAAGATATATTGATGAATTACCGATTCTTGCCATATAAGCTATATCCCCCCAAAGGACAAAACACCCTGCATTAAAATCAATACTGCTAGAAAGATTTAATTCAACAACTTTTTTGGAAAGATTATCATAAGCCAGAGACATAGATTTATCAAGTATATTTACAATACTAGATACTTCATCTCCAAAATACTCTCTTTCAAGATCATCCAAAAAAGAGTTCGTAATATCTTCCATGGAAATAGTATCTTTACTCTTTATATCTATTGCAGAAAACAATTTTCCTCTAGTCTCTATTAATTCTTCTGACTCAGGAACATGCATATAAACATGGGAGAAATTGTTCTTATCAGAGTTTTTTGGTATATAATTCTTTAAATCTAAATCCAGTTTCATGTTAAATAGAATGATAACACATTTATATTACCAAATAAATTATTATTGTATATTAACAGAGTATCGAAATCCAACTAAAACATCAGTATGATTTGAATAATTAGGTGAGACTAAATAAAAAGCCAACCAAAATACCCCAGAATTAATAGTTAAAGTATGGTGAAGAGTTTGCACTGTTATTTGATATGGCATATTACCCATAGTCGATATTGAAAAATTAGTTATAGAGTTTATAGGGGTAATCCCATCAGATTTTAAATAATTGTCAATATTTACAAACGTATCATTTGTTGAATTATTATCATTAGTATTATTGTTATCAGTAGTATATGCATTATCAAAAGCACTTGTTCCATCATTATTATTAAAAAGATAGCAATTTGAAACATTTGCACACAAAGCCTGTGCAGTATTTACTATGTTTATTAATTGAGTAGAATTCATTGCAGGGTTAGAGTATTCGAAATTAGGATCAATTGATGCTGTATCATAAGGATCTTGGTTGGCAGTAAGGTATGGATATTCATTCTGATACAAAGTTGGATTACAATTCCCCCATAATACACACTCAATTGTCCCTATATTTTCTTCATATCCTCCATCTGATGATGAGAAAAATGCATCAATAGGAGATCCGTTGTACTCTATTACCTGATTTTCAGTTGCTATTACATTTTGCATTTTTCCAGTACCGCCATCATATACCTGAAATGTAGGTCCAGTAGCTGGAATATTATTACATTTACAATTATCCATATAGTACAAAGCATATGTTCTAGATATAACAACTTGTGCATCTATAGATTCCTGAGGCCAACTATTTGGAATTTCCCCTATACCTGCTAAGTAGTTTTGAAAACTCATATTACCATATCCAGAAACATTAACAGTTTTATTATCAATATTTGCAATTGTTGCTAAGGTAGTATTTGAATAAAAATGATTAATTATATCCTGATAATTAAATCCTTGTTGAGCCATTCCTAACATACCATATTGTGACATTCCTATATAATTCCCATAACCATATGATGTAAATTGAAAACTACATTCACCATTATTACATGAAGACTGAGGATTATTAGTCTCTGTTAGTGAAGAGGAGTTAACACTTTGCTGTGCCTTTATTTGGGCAAGATAGACTAGGTTGTTAAGTTTTTGAACATCTTGCTGTAAACTAGCTATTTTACTTCCTAAACTACTAATTGAATTATTTGTATTATATATATTGTTATATGAATCTACTAATGTTGTATACAGTGAGCTTTGAACCCCTTTAAGGGAGTTTTCTTCTAATATAAGATTATTTTGATCAATCTTCTGGCTATTGATATCTTTTTGAATCTGAGTTATTTTTTGAGATAAAGATAAAAGCTTTCCTTTATATGCAGAAAATTCATCTAGATTAAGATATACGTTAACCAAAACTTTATTGAAATTCCTATTAGAAAGAAATAAATATATTGGGTTAGTCTGAGAGTTCATATAAATTTGATCCTCAATATTATTTCTCAATTTTTCATCATAAGCTAATTCTTGTTTATTATTACTATTAATAGACGAGAGGTTATTTATTAAAGATTGTATCTTGCCAATATTAACTTTGTATGTATATATATTATTATCAATTAAGCTTAGTTTTGATAATATTGTATTCTTATCTGATATCTCAGAATTTAAAGTACTATTAAGTGAGGATTCTTGTGATTGCAATTGATTTATCTCGTTATTATCTTGATTTATCTGATTCTGATAATTATTTACAGACCCCACACTTTGTGCATATATAACCTTAATCGAAAGTAGTATCAATAAAAAAAATATTCCAATATAAAATTTCTTTATATAACTCATGTTTGTATCACCTACCTAATTTAGATTTAGAAAGAAAATCGTGGCAAGTAAATAAAAATACCTGATTAAACTTAGAAAAATATTTTAACATATCTTCTGTCTTTTTTAGTCTTTCTGAATCAAAATTTACAAAAGGATCATCAAATATCATTATTGTGCTTTTACCCTGCATTACTGTATTTAACATAGAAAGCCTAGCTAATAAATATACTTGATCAATTAACCCTGTTGAAAGATTATCTGACAGAGGAACAAATAAATCTAATTCTTTGCTATAAACTTCAAATTCATTTTTATTAACTATATTTATTTTTCTATACCTATTATTAGTTATATTAGAAATCCATTCATCCCCAAATTTAGTAAGATCAGATGATAAATTTTTCACAATAGAATTTTTAGCCTTAGTTAAATTTTCTTCTACAATTTCTAATACTTTGACTCGCTTCTTATAAAAACTAATTTCAGCTTTTTTACTTTTCAGTTCTTCTTCTAATTCTTCTATATCCTCCTTATTTAAAGTATTATCTTTTACTCTAACATTTAATGCACCTATCTCATCAGTTAAAGTAAATATGTCAAGATCTAAATCTTCATTCTCTATTTTCTTTTTATTTATAAGGGTAGCATCAACATTAATAAAATCTTTTAAATCTTTATTTAATTCTAAATCAATCTCTCTTTTCTTAACTGCTAAACTTGTAATCTTCTTTTCTAAATCATCAATATTTTCTTTTCCAAATATTCCTTTTAGTGTTGATTCTAACTTTATCTTTTCTTCATTATGAAGGAGTAATTCTGCTTTTCTTTTGAAAAAATCATCAATACTATTACATTTTAATCCAGACAATATAAACTGTAATCTTGATTCATAACTTTTGATATCATTTGATATTTGAGCTAATGATTCATCCGCCGGATTTTTGAAATTCTCTAATTTATGATAATCTACAAACCTTAGATATAATCCTACAAAAACTATATCAATAAATAATGCTCCCAATATATAGTATGAAAAGAAAGATGCTATTATTGTTATAACAACCAATATAAAACTAACTATGAAGATTATTGGGGAATTTTTTCTAATAGGCCTTATTTCTAATTTATCAACTTCTTCTTTTTGCTTCTGTATTTTATCTAAATCTTTTTTTCTGATTTCAATATTCCCCCTTAAATCCAATATTTCTTCTTGGAAATCATTAAATTTATCAAATTCTTCTTTTTTAAAATTTTTATTTAAATTATCTAAGTCCTCTTTTATTTTATTTGCTCTACTTATTTTAGCTTGCAAATCTTCCATTTCTTTATTTATATCTTTTATGGAATTTGAAAGCTCTGTAGCTCTTCTTGAATTATTAATAAAAACCTCATTTTCTTTATATTTCTTTTCTACTTCATTTAATTCTTTTTGTTTTTTATCTAATTCCTTGTTCTTTATAGAGAATGAATTGAAATCATCTTTTGATTTCTGAAGTTTTTCTTCCAATTCTTTTATTTCAATATCTAGTTTTTTTATCACTCCAAGATTTTTTGAAGGCCTATCTAAACCTAATTGTAAATCCTTTATTTTTTTTGAAACTTTTGATATTGCATCTAAAACATTCATGCCTTGAGAGGATGAATTTGATAATATATCTAAAATTGAAACTTCTAATGATTTTGAGTCTTGAGAAATTGATGATAATTGATTTTGATATATACATGAAAGTTTCAAGAACAAATCTTTATCAATACCAAGGGAATCAATAATAAATTGGTTTACATTAGAATCATTTTTACCATTTAAGAGTACTTTTTTAGAATTGAAATCTTTTATGATAGTATAATTTGATCCATCTAAATTAATACTAAACTCTAAAGTCGGATAAATATCCTTCTTCCAAGGCTTATAGCTTTCAAGTAGAGTTTTTCTAATCTTTTGGGGATTATCAAAAAATGCAGAGATTATTGCATAAAAAAGGGTTGTTTTCCCAGATTCGTTGGGTCCGAAAATAATATTTATATCATCTTTAAAATCATATTTTTTGGATTTAATCTGTCTAAAATTTTCTATTTTAATATACTCTAGTTTCATAATATATCGCTCCTACCATTTAATAATGCATAACCTATTTCTAATGCTTCTTTATACATGCTTGCCTCTTCCTCATTTTTACTTTTCTCTATTAAACCTTTTAATATAGATATATATTCCCTGTCCACGGAGGATGCAGAAGTTAAATCCATAATACTATCAATATCAACAATTGTTTTATCATGTATGGTTATATGGTAAAAATATTTTTCTATTTGGTCTTTAAGTAAATTGAAGTTTACACCTATAATCCCTTTCCCCTTTTTGCCAATCAAATTTACCTCTCTTATGAGATTGATATTTGCTCCTGAAAGTATTTTTTCTACAATTTTTTCAGGTGAAGTAATCTCGGAAACTGGGATATCTAATTTATCAAAATATCTCTCCCCAACTTTAATTGGGATATATGTGCCTTTGGTTAAATTACCTAACATAACGAATCCTGATTTTTCCTGATCTATATCTATAAGTTCAGGAGATCCACTATAAAAACAAGGAACATTACCTTGAGTAAAATCTAAGTTTTGATGCCAATGGCCTAATGCTATATATGACACATCTGAATTTTTTATTTCTTCAAGTTCTATTGGACTATCACTAGGATCAGATTTGCCTTTTATCTGAACAGACCCATGAGCCATTATTATATGATATTTTGAACTATCATCCCTATTAAAACCTACAATAGGAGATATTTCCATTTTATTTGCAATAGGAGGATAGGCATAAAATGTAATTGAAGGTGATTGAAAAGTCAGAGATGTTTTAGTTATATCATCAAATATATATAAATTTTTATATGTACTAAAAAGACTTTTATTCATATATACGCTATTCTCTTTTAAAAAATCATGTGTACCAGGTAGCACTATTACTTTTATTTTATGAGTACCCAGATATGATACATTATCTAAAAATTTTCCTACGGTATATAAATCTGGATTAGCACTATCGAATAAATCTCCAGAAATAAGTAAAAATTTGACCTTATTGTCTATTGCAAGTTGAGATATCTTCTTCAAAATATCAAATAAATGTTCTCTTGCATCTTGAGATTTATCCCCGAGATAATTGAATTTTCTACCTAAGTGTATATCTGCAGTATGTATAAATTTAATATCATCCATATTAATACCATTATAACAAAGATACTTGACAAATAAAAAAATGAAATATACAATATTAGCAGACGATGCAAGTGAGTGATAATAAAGGAGGTGAATAAAAATGGCAATAACAAGATGGAGTCCTTATAACTGGGGTTTTCCTAGAATACTAGATGATCAAGATTTTGATCTTGATACATTCTTCCAAACAGGTGCAGGTGCAGTTGATGTATATGAAGAAAAAGATGATGTTATAGTAAAGATGAAAGCACCAGGATTCAACAAGGAAGACTTCTCAGTAACTGTAGTCGGAGATACTCTAACTATAAAGGCTGAAACCCAAGAAGAAAAGGAGGATAAGGGGAAAAAGTACTACAGAAAAGAAATTAGTACTCAATCCCTAGCAAGATCTATTACTTTACCCTCAGGGGTAAATAGCTCAAAAGCAGAAGCTTCCTATGAGAATGGAGTTTTAAAACTTAAATTACCTAAATCAGAAGAAGCAAAGCCAAAAGCTATATTAATAAAATAAAAAAAGGGAAGTTAATACTTCCCTTTTTTATATAAATTTTTGAAATCTATTATTATCCTTTACCCAAACTACCATTAATACAAACAGTTGAACCTGCGGAACAGTTGCTTGTAAATAGATTGTTATTGAATATTCCTCCAATACCCAATAGACCTGCTATTATCTCGACAACAAGATAAGAACCACCTACTATTGCTACACCTATGATAGCATTTACTATCCTTTTTTGTGCAGCCTCTCTCTTATCTTCTGCATCACCAGCAGTCACCCATTGAACTCCAGCAATAACTAGCATAACAAAAAATATCAAACCTACTATTATAAATATAAAATTAATAACTATAGTTATAATACTATTAGGGTTTGTTGATAAACCTGAGTTTTGTATTGCAGAAGGAACATAACCATTACTTGTTTGCGCAAACAAAGGAACTGTAGTTAAAATTAAACTTACAACAACAGCTAATACCCCTGTAAATTTACTCACTATTCTTCTCATAAATTCTCACCTCCTTAAAATTTATAATATTTCATTATATCATAGAGTATATGATTTATAACAAGTTTGCAATATCACTACCCTATGCAAACATTAAAATTAGAATTACTACTATTACATTTTACAAATATACTTTTAGAAAATATACTATTAATCCCTAAAAGAGATCCAACAACTTCAATAATAAGGTAAGCTCCTGCAACAATAACTACCCCAATAAGTGCATTAATAATTCTTGATTTTGCACCTTCAGTTTTCTTCTCATCACCGCCAGATATCAACCACTCTACTCCAGATATAACTATCATGATAAAAAATATCAATCCAATAATAATATATGTGAAATTTATACCTGTGGAAATTATCGAGTTAGGATTTGTTGATAACCTGGAATTTATTAAAACTTTAGGAAAATAAGAAGCTTGGGCAAAAACAGGATGTAACAAAAACAAATTTGCGAAAATTACAACCAATAATATGTAAAAAATATTTAATCTTTTCATAATGGATAACTATGTAATTATACATTAAAAAAGCCAAATTTTCAATATTATGGGATATTAACTGGAGGAGCTAAGATTAGATAAATTGAATTGAAGTGTCGATCCACTAATAAATGATTGCGTAAATACACTATTAGATACAAATGAACCAACAAATACAATAAAGATATATGCAAAAACTATTACTACTAAACCAAGTATTGCATATTTTAATCCTTTTTGAGCTTTTTCTTTAAGTTCAGGATTAACACCACTAAAAAGATACCTAAAACCGTTATACACAATTAATGCAAAAAGAACTAAGCTCACAAAATCATACAAAAGTCCTATTAATAAACCAAAATAAGATACTATTGAATATAGATGTGGTGCATTTACAGTATTTCCCATAATTTATTGTAATGAACAGTTAGAAGTTACGGGATTTGTGTTAAATATGGATCCTTGTACTCCCAAAACTCCAGTTACTAATTCTAATATTAAGTATGCTCCTGCAACAACAATAATTCCGATAACTGCATGCATTATTGCAGTTTGAGCAGAAGATATTTTTTCCTTATCTCCACCTGCAGTTATAATTTTAATCCCTGATATTACAAGCATAACAAAGAAAACAAGACCTGCAATTGAAAATAAAAATGTTACAACCGTTCCAAATAAACTATTTAAAGTACTACAATTTGTTGGGACTCCAGATGTTCCCCCTATAAAATCACAAACCTTCCCTGTACTATTCCCGCCCAGTGTATTACAAAGACCAGAACCAGTTGCAGCATAATTAGGAGATCTAAGTATAAAAAATGAGGAAATAAAAACTAAAGAAAGAATAAAAAATAGAAACTTTTTAATTTTCATACAGCATTTATTAAAATTAAACTTATTATATACGCCAATAGGATTATACTAGCACCTATAAATGCTCCGGTCAATACAGATTTCGCCTTATTTATTTTATTACTATCACCATTTGAAACCATAAATAAGAATCCTGCATATGATATTAATCCTAAAACTGCAACTCCTACAACCCCATATAATATTGGGAATATTATCCCGACCAAAATATTTATAAGACTACCAGGAGTACTAACACTAGAAGATACAGGATTATGTACACCACCACTTAAAGAATATTGAAATGTCGTATTACCACTCCCCCCTTCTGGTCCCGGATTCGTTAAAGCATATGTTTTTACCACAAAAAGATTCAGAAAAGATAAAGATATAATAAATAATCCCAATAAATAACCTATTATATTTTTTATTTTTTTCTTCATTATAAATTATAATAATCCATTAAATATTGGAAATAAAGTTGAAAATATCCTCACGATAATACCCGCAGACAATATAACTACAAAACCAATTACAGCATAAAGTAACATTGTTTTTGCTTTTTCTAATCTAGACCTATCTCCATTCGCAGTCATTATCCTTATCCCAGAGATTATTATTAGAACAAAAAACACAAAACCCACTATGAAATAAAATATATTGAATAGTGTTGGGACTATATTGGTTATACTTGATCCAAATGGACTTGTTATTGTGCATGATGTTCCCTGAAGATTACAAGAATTTGATCCATGAAGAGAGCCCGTATGAGCGAAAACCTTAAAAGAATATAAAATTCTATAGAATAAAACCATAAATAAAGATGTACTAAAAAAAATACTACTAAAAATTTTTATTTTTAAAATATTGGTTCTCACTGTAGTGCCGGTATATTAAATATATTGCCTATTACCGTTAATATAACATAAGCAAATACAATAAGTAATAGCCCAGTAATAGCCTTCGTCATAAGACTTTTTCCTCTATTCAGCCTTTCTGGATCTCCTCCAGAAATCATAATTAGATATCCTGAAAATATTAATACAGCAAATGCTATCATAAATGCAAGCGCCATAACAATCTTATACGTAAAATTTATAACTCCATAAACCGATGTGTTTATACATCCAAAATCTGTATATATATATTGTCCTGGACTTGCACCTGGAGCAAAATTTTGATCCAAACATGAAACACAACTTGACTGGACAGACCCGCTATTGGAACACCCAGAGGTTGCGGTATATTGAGGCGCTGTTGTATTTGATTGAACTATATTACTGGTGGGAGTATAAAAAGTATAGGTATATGAAGGTAAAATACCTCGACCAGAACTAGACCCCACATCAGTATACGAAACGTTACTCACATTAATAACTACAGTATTATTGAGATTACACTGTACAACACTATTATTTAAAGCATTTATCTCCACATCCCCAATATTTTCTCCAGATGGAGTATTTCCTGCCTTACTCATTTGACCTAACAGAGAATTATAGTCTGTACAACTTATAGGTGTCCCATATGCATAAACTTTTTTTGCATTTGAGGTATATCCATAAAATACTATGGCTATAAAAAATACTACAAAAAAAGCTATGATAAATCTATTTATTATTCTTTCAGATATTCTCATTTATATAAATTAATAAATACACATAAAAACTATATCACTTATTTACCGCTTATAACATATCCCCCTATATTCACAAAAATCACAAGAAAAAGAAGGTGTCGCCCTAACTTCTAAATTCTGTATTTTATCTATCAAATCTAAAATCTCTTCCTTAACCTTATTTATATCTATTTTATCATAATCTATTGAAATCTCTTTGCATTCATCTATAAATATTAGTTTTAAATCTCTAATTGGTTTTTTTAAAACATCCTTAACCAGGATTGAATACATACCTAATTGTAAATTTGAAGAGCTTGTATCTTGGCTAGAAGAGCTACCTGTTTTATAGTCCACAATTGATACACTCCCATCTTCAAAAAAATCTAATCTGTCTAATCTTCCATTTATCTTATTTTTACCATCTATAAATGTTTCAAAATTCTGTTCTGTAACAATTCTCTCAGATTTAGGCTTAATTAAGTCAATATTATTTTTTATTGATTCTAAACCTTTCTTTTTATAACTTTCTATATGCTCCTCCCCTTTAAAGACAGAAAGATTAACGCTCTCCCACCTTTTAAAATATATATCTTCTAAAAGATTATCGTTATACATACTTTTATCTTGATTAAGGTAATTTTTCAAAGTGTCATGTATAACATTTCCATATTCAAAAACTAATTTGGGCTGCTTTTTTATATTCAAAATATATTCATAATAATATTGCAATGGGCATGTTTTAAAACAACTCAGCTGAGAATATGAAAATTTCTTTGGAATTGAATTTTCAGGAACTATAAATTCTGGATCATTCTTGATTAAAAAATCATTTTTGTAATCTATTTTTTGAGAATTAATGTTTAGCATATCTAAAAAGACACTCCTATCCTTGGGTTTTTTATTACCATCATATAATTGTGAATATGTAATATGTATAGACTCTTTAGCCCTTGTAAGTGCAACAAAAAACAACCTTTTTTCTTCTTCTAAATAATTTTCCTCCTCTATCTGTTCATGTAGCAAACTTTTATCTATATTTAGATTACCACCTCTATTCCTTAATGGAAATCTATCTTTAACAAGATAAGGAATGAAGACATGCTTGAATTCTAATCCCTTTACTGAGTGTATTGTTGATATGGTAACACTATTAAAATTATTATCTAATGATATATCATCATCAAGTGAGCTTATTTTTGATATATTTTTTAGATATTTAGAATAATAATTCACATTATCAGTTTGAAGTTTTTCTATAATCGCAATAAATTTATCTACATTAGATCTTCTAAATTTAGAATCTTTTTTTCTATGCAGGGTATCGAAATAAAAGCTTTTATCTAAAAAATTGTTTATCATATCTACAATACTTGTTTCCGAGGAATCTAATAATTCTTTCAATATATTATAGAAATTTAAAACTTTGTTACTTTTTACAATAATATCTTCTTCTCCTGCATTCTCTATAATATTTACAAAATTATCATAAAAAGATACATTCCTAGACCATGAATTAATCTTATGCAAGATATCTATAAATTCTTCCTGAGAAAACCCCCAACAATCCATATTAAGCAATCTTAAAAAAGATATATTGTCTGAACTCTTCTCCATAAAATATATAACTGCAGATAAATCTTTGAATTCTGAAGAGGATTCAAATGTCAAAGAACCTCTTAGATATATTGGTATATTTGAATTGATTAGAACTTCTGCAAAATCATTTAAATAAGAGTTTGATCTTAAGAGTATAGCTATGTCAGAGAAATCTACTCCATTTTTAGATAATTCAATGATTTGATCTTTGATAAAATTTAGCTCTTGAGAATTTTTTGAGAATTCTTTTACTTTAATAGAATCTTTTCCTATTCCCATATTTGACTTTAGTACGTCTTTATCTTGAATAAAAAAATATGCTGCATCTATTATGTCTTGGTAAGATCTATAATTATAACTTAATGTATATTCTCTACATTCTGGAAACCTACTTTTGAAAGAATTAAAATTGGATAAAGAAGCTCCCCTAAACTTATATATAGATTGATTTTTATCTCCAACAACAGTAACCTTATCTGAAAGTTTTAGTAATAATTCATTTTGTATATGATTGGTATCTTGAAACTCATCAACCAAAATATATTCAATTTTTTCTCTATACTTATCTAATATATTTTTATTTCCCGTAAAAAGCTTTAATACTAAATATATAAGATCATTAAATTCTAATTTTGACTCTTTTATTTTAAAATTTAATAAATTTTCATAAAGATATGCTAATTCAGTAAAATATTCATCTTTATTCTTTAATTTCAAAAATTCCTCAGGAGTTACTCCTTCATCTTGAAGGTTTGAGAAAAAAGATAATATTTTATCAATTTCCTTGTCTGGATTAGAAAGTGGGCGCAAAAGATTAAGATTAAAATCAAAGATATGATCAGAAAGGAAGACAAAACTTTCCATCCTATCCATCACAACAAAATCCTTTTTTATATTTAATTTTTTATAATGTTCTCTTAAAATTTTTTCACAAAAGGAATGAAAAGTTTCTATATTAACATCATGAAAGAGTCCTAAGCTATCAGATAGTCTATTTTTTATTTCTTCTGAGGCTTTTTTGGAAAATGTTATAGCGAGTATATTATCCTCTTTTATCCCAGATTTTATGAGATATTTTATCTTCTCTATTATTAAAAAAGTTTTCCCTGTTCCTGGACCTGCTTTTACTATAACCTGAGAATTTATATCTTTGACAATTTTTTTTTGTATATCATTAAGCTCCATTGGATTCATAATTATAGTATTAAAAAAGGAGGCATTCAATCCTCCTTTTTTATAATCTAGAAAGGCTAAATTACATCATGCCTCCCATATCTCCCATACCGCCTCCAGGTACTCCCTTTGGCTCAGGTTCTGGTATATCTACAATTACTGAATCTATAGTAAGATACATTACAGCAACAGATGCAGAATTCTCTACAGCAAGTCTTGCAACTTTTACTGGATCAATTATACCTTTATCTATCATATCTACATATTCATCAGTACGTGCATTATATCCAATCTTTCCACCTACTTTTTCTAAAACAACATCACCTTGCATACCTCCATTAGATGCTATTTGTTTTATTGGATAAGTTAATGCTCTCTTAAGTATTGATACACCAATTTGCTCATCTTCATCAGATAACTTTAGGTTATCTAAAACTTTTGATGCATTAAACAAAGCCAAACCACCTCCAGCGACAATCCCCTCTTCTAATGCAGCTCTGGTTGCAGAAAGAGCATCTTCAATTCTGTCTTTTTTCTCTTTTAACTCAACTTCTGTAGCAGCTCCAACTTTTAATACAGCAACTCCACTTGTAAGTTTTGCAACCCTTTCTTGTAATTTTTCTTTATCGTAATCTGATGTTGCCTCTTCTATTTGTTTTTTTATTGATAAAACTCTTTCATCTATATCTTTTTTTGAACCAGAACCATCGATAATAGTTGTATCTTCTTTTGTGACAACTACCCTTCTTGCTTTACCAAGATCCTCAATCTCTGTAGTTTCAAGTTTTCTCCCCAACTCCTCAGAAACAACGTTACCTCCTGTAAGAACTGCAATATCATCAAGTATTGCCTTCTTTCTATCTCCAAAACCAGGAGCTTTAACTGCAGCTACATTTATAACACCTCTAAGTTTATTTAAAACTAGAGTAGTTAGAGCTTCACCATCAAGATCTTCAGAAATAATAAGTAAATCTTTTTTACCAGATTGTACCAATTTTTCTACAACAGGAAGAAGATCCTTAATTGAAGAAATTTTCAAGTCTGCTATAAGGATATATGGATCATCTAAAACAGCTTCTTGTCTCTCAGTATCAGTTACAAAATAAGGTGATACATAACCTCTGTCAAAATTCATTCCCTCGACTATATCTATGTCATTCTCCATAGTTCTTGATTCTTCAACACTAATAACTCCATCTGTTCCAACCTTTTTCATTGCATCAGCTATTAAGTTACCGATTTCACTATCATTATTAGCAGATATTGTTGCTACTTGAGATATCTCTTCTTGAGAGATTTTTTTACTTTGTTTTTTTAAATCCTCTACAACCTTTACAACTCCTGCTTCAATTCCTCTTTTAAGTGACATTGGGTTCACTCCAGAAACTACACTTTTAACTCCTTCATTAATAATAGCTTGAGCTAATATTGTTGCTGTTGTTGTCCCATCACCAGCAAGATCAGCAGTTTTTACAGCAGCCTCTTTTATTAAGGATGCACCCACATTTTCAATAGGATCTTCTAATTCAATTTCTTTAGCTACGGTAACACCATCCTTAGTAACTTGAGGTGATCCATAACTTTTACCAATTGCAACTAGTCTTCCCTTGGGGCCTAGTGTTATTTTTACAGAATCAGCAAGTATATCAATTCCTTTTTTTATTTGACTTCTTGCTTCTTCGTTTAATAGTACTTTTTTTGCCATAGTCTATAATCTACTAAAATAAATTTATTCTATTATTCCTAAAATATCTTCTTGAGACATTATGAGGTAATCTTCATCATCAAGTTTAATCTCTGTTGGAGAATATTTTTTAAATAAAACTTTATCTCCTATTTTCACTACAAAATCAACAGTTTTACCGTTCTTTAAAACTTTACCGGTACCTAAAGCTACAACTTCTCCTTTTTGAGGAGATTCTTTAGAAACTGTATCAGGAATAACTATACCTGACTTTGTGGTGCTTTCCTCCTCTAGAGGTTTAACTACAATATTATCTCCAATAGGTTTAATCTTAATATTTTTTGCCATATATTTATATTACCTAAACTAAATTTAGCAAATAAAATATTACTTTGCCAATTGGAATATTAACAGATAAAATGGGTCATTGTCAACTATCAGGTGTTCCCGGATCATTTTGATCAACAGAATTTAGCATCTTTAATCTTTTACCATATATAAAATCCTTAATTGTAAATATAGCTCTTGTTACAAGATCCAAATCAGGATCATTTAGTATAAATGCAGAAATAAGGTAAGATGAAACCCCAACATATATTGTTAATATGAATAAGAATATTACATCTATTGTTCTGGATGTATTGAATATATCACTTAATAATTTATAAATAGAATACATTATTATCGACATGAAAATCCCACTGAAGAGTTTTTTTAATATTGGTGAGTAAAATTCTGAAAAAGAAAAACCATCCAATTTTTTTGCTAATATATATACTAATACTAGAACATTAAGAGTAACTGCAATTGCAGATGCAAAACCAAGACCCCCTATAGCCTTCCATGTGAATTTACTACTAAAGGTTATGTAGTAATGTATATTTAAAAGATTTCCTATAGTAGATGACACC
>JAJYWX010000023.1 GCA_021791275.1 bacterium
GGTTATTAATGAGATAAGTAAAATAGATGAGTCTGTAAATTCTTTACCTGATTATGATATATCAGAAGATTTTGAAGAAGCTGAGGTAATGAATAATAAATTAGATAATTTTAAATTAAAGGATGATTTAGAAGAAGTTTTGAAAGATGTTGATTTAGCTCTTTCTAAAATGAAAAAGGGGAAATATGGTATTTGTGAAAATTGTAAAAATAATATTGAATTGAAAAGATTAGAAATGTACCCATTTGCAAGATATTGTATGGAATGTATGTCTAAGTTTGAAAATGAATCGTAATAACAGTAAAAAAATAATCTCTAATTACAATTTACGCTTAGATTTATCACTATTAGACAGTGGTTTATCAAGAAATGTATTAAAAAGGATGATTAAAGATGGCTTAGTAAAGGTAAATGGTAATATTGTAAGAAAGCCCAAATTTAAGGTAAGTAAAGGAGACTCTATAGAGTATATTGAATTTGACTACAGCAATAATGATTTAGAGATTTCACCCCAGAAGATGAAATTAAATATCATTTATGAGGATAATAATGTTATAGTTATAAATAAACCAGAAGGTTTAGTCGTACATCCTGGAGCAGGAAATCCTAAAAATACTCTTTTAAATGGGATAATATTTAAATTAAAATTTGATAGTAATTTAAAAGAAAGGCCAGGTGTGGTACATAGATTAGATAAAAATACTTCTGGAGTAATAATATTTGCAAAGAATCCTGCGACATTAGATTTTCTAATTGATCAATTTAAATCTAGAAAAGTAGAAAAAAGATACATAGCCTTGGTAAAGGGGATTGTTAACCCACGAGATAAAAAAATCAATTTTAAAGATAAAAAGAATTTTTTTGTGAAAGGTAATATATCTAGAAGCAAAACTAACAGAAAAAATTTTGTTTTTTCAGAGAATGGGAAAGAATCTATAACCTATTTTAAAATAGTTAAATATATTAATGATGAATTTACTTTATTGGAAGCTTATCCTAAAACTGGAAGAACTCATCAAATAAGGGTATCGCTTGCTAGTATAAATCATCCAGTTATAGGAGATAAAGTTTATTCAAGAAGATATTCTATATCATCATATCCACACATGTTTTTACATGCATATTCTCTAAAATTAGAAATTCCAGATATTGGGATTAAAGAGTTTTCTGCTTCTTTACCAAATTTTTGGAATAATATACCTGGTGTCATGTCTATTTATAAATTATAATCTTATATTATGTCTTCAAGATTTATAAAAAAGAATGAAAGCTTTATTTGTCTAAATTGTGGAACTTTTAATAATGAGGATAGTAGTGGTTCTTGTAGGAATCATTGTTACTATTGTTTATATTCACTACATGTAGATATTTATCCAGGTGATCGCAAAGAAGTGTGTAAATCACTTATGAAGCCTATATCTGTAGATAATAAGGGGGGAAAATTATCTATTTATCACAAATGCTTGGGTTGTAGAAAAATAAGTAAGAATAAATCACTTAAAGATGATAATATTGTTAAATACTATGAAACCAATTAAAAGTTCTAATAAAAAATCTAACATTAAGAAATATATTTATGCTGTTGTTTTTGTAGTTATTTTCTTACTATACCTTTTTATTTCAAGTGTATTTTCATTTGATAATATACAATTAAATAATGACAGTGGCTATCAGGGAACTTACCATTCTTGGAATAATAGTAATAATTTTAATATATTAGTAGTTTATGAAAGTAAGTATGATGGGAATCTAATAAATACTTATAATGCAATCTTGTCTGTTAGCAAATCTAGTGGTGTATCTTTATTCAATATACCTTCAAATATAAAGATAATGACTTCTCCTAATGATTTTCAAACTTTAGATACTATTTATCCTCTTGGGAATTTGAATTCAAATAAAATAGGGATGAATCTTATGATAAAGTATCTGAGATACACTCTTGCTTTACCCATTGATGCCTATATATCATTTAATTCAAATAGTATAGTTAATTCAGGAAAAACTGTATCTATAGACTCTAACCAAAGTTATAATTATAAAAATATTAAAATTTCCTCAGGGTATAATGTTTTAAGTTTAAATGTTGAAAAAGAAATACTTGCAATTAGAAATGACAATAATAGTACATTGTATATTAAAAGCTTAATATTTCAATCATTGTTAGCAAAATATATTAATCTTGAATCTTTTTTTAATTTCAATTCTCAATATAGTAGATTTAAGGATACTTTTTTCTCAAATATATCAAAAGGCTCTTTATCAAATGTAATGATATCTTTATATAAGAGTAAAATTGGTCAATTTAATCTTTATTATTGCCCTTATTCAAACAATAATAATTCAGATATAAATATAAAGAACGTCGATTATTATATAAGGAATAACCTACTAGATCAGACTTTTTCTAATAGTAATGTATCTATACAGATTTTGGATGCATCAAATAATAATTTTGCAGTATATGAATTTTCAAGGTATGTACAAAATATAGGGGGTAATATAACCTCTATTGGAATATATAATGGAAGTACAAACAAAGACCTTATATATGTGAGTAATACTGCCAAGTATTCATATGAAGTTTCTGTATTAAAAGATATTTTAGGGAGAAATAATGTTACCGTTATAGGTAAAACACCGAATTTTTTCTATACAGGGACAATTGTTGTTGTTTTAGGAGAAGATGATAATTATATATATTAATTAAATGTAATATGTCTGGACATTCAAAATGGTCTACAATTAAAAGGGCAAAAGAATTAAAAGATTCTAAAAGATCTAAAGAAATAACAAAATCTTTAAAACAAATAGTGTCTTCAGTTAGAGAGGGTGGGACAAACCCTGAGAGTAATTTTTTATTAAAAAATGCAATAAATAAAGCTAAGAATCTAAATATCTCCAATACCTCAATTAACAATGCAATTAAAAAGGGTAGTGGTGAGGATAAAAGATACTCAGATTTTGAGACAATTTTTTATGAAGCTTATGGCCCCTTTGGATCCATTTTTTTAATAGAATGTTTTACTAACAATAAGAATAGAGTTATTAGTGATATAAGAAATGTTTTGGAGAAGAATGGCGGTAAATTAGTTGATAATGGAACTATTAATTGGCAGTTTGAATTACAATTTTTAATAACTTTGAAATTTTTAGATGATAATATTAAAAATGTAGATAAGTTCAATAAGATTTCCGATTTAAATCGTATAGAAAGCTATTTATTTGATATAGATGGTATTATAGATTACCATATTTATGAAGATGCCATTTATATTTATATTGATCCAAATAAGATTACTCAGGTTAAGGATTTTTTTTACTCAAATGGAGTTTTGATAGACGAAATTGAGAAAAAATTTGTATCAAAAATTCCAATTAGTCCTTCTGAGGAGGAATTAGTTGAGATTGATAATTTTATTGATATTTTGAGTGGTATTGATGACATAGAGAGTGTTTATAGCAATATTTAGTGTATAATGTAGATATGAGTAGAATTATTTTAGGTATAGATCCTGGGTTTGCTATATTAGGTTGGGGTATTATAGAGTCTAAAGATGGGAGTAGAAATATAGAAAACGTTCAATGGGGAGCTATATTAACCAAATCGGGAGAACCTATTGAGGAAAGGATTCTTAAGGTCTATCAAGAATTAAAGACTATAATAGACC
>JAJYWX010000029.1 GCA_021791275.1 bacterium
ATAGAATTTCCCTCAATATATGAGAAGAATGATTTTGTAAAAATTAGAAATAGGGCTATTTTAGAAACATTATTTTCAACTGGTATGAGGATATCAGAGTTAGTATCTTTGAATAGGGATCAAATAAATGATGATGGGAAAATATATGTCTTAGGTAAGGGGAAGAAACAAAGATTTGTCTATCTTACTGAGAGAGCGAAGAAATACATATTTGATTATCTAAATATTAGAAATGATGAAAATAGTGTTTTATTTATACCTATTAGAGGTGGGAGGAATGGGTCTGTTAATCAAAGGATTTCTACTAATTATATACAAGAAAGAATCTCCCTATATAGGAAAAAGCTAGGTATTATAGTTCCAACTTCAGCACATAGTTTAAGACATGGTTTTGCAACATATCTTGCCGAACAAGGTGCAAATCCTGTTGCAATTCAAATACTTTTAGGACATGAATCTTTACAGACTACAAATAAATATGTCCATACATCCGACAAATATGCTGAAGAAACTCACAAGAAATTCCACCCGCTTAAGGGAATAGATATTTAGTTACAATTACCTGGATTAACATTATAATAATTGGGTTCTGATGTGGTAGAAGTACCATTTTGTTCTTCTGCTGTCGAAACTGAAGGTTCAGGTGTAGGGTAATATGTACAGAAAGTATTGCTACTTCCACTAGTGCTACTATCATATAAGCCGAATTGAAATATTGCAGGAATTGAGGTGAGAGAAATTTCTTTTAATGTAATTTCTCTTGATACTCCGTTATAGTTTGATACTGAAGTTACCTGATACTGTTCTGTAGGACCACTTGAAGCAAAGGTTAGCTTAACACTATTTAATATTAATACGATAGCAATTGCAAATACTATTAAAGAAACAATAAACTTTATTTTCTTTCTTTTTTCCATTTTCTTATATATTATAATATAATGTATGAAATTATAAGTAAAGGTATACTTATTTAGTAGTAGTTTTTATATTGATTTAAATGAAAAATTCCATAAATAAATTATTTAATCCTCCATTAGATATCTTTGTATTTAAAGTATATGTATACTGGTTCCTTATAGGCATTATAATATTCTTATTCTTCAATAATAATATTTCAAATGTATTTGAAGTGCTTACACTTCTAATCTTTTCTGCCGGTTTTTTTATCTTAAGATTTTTAAGGGGAGATATTAAGTATCCAATATATCCAACAATACTATTTTCAATTATGCTTTTATTCTCCATACTTTCAGTATTTGTCAGCGTTGACAAATATTCTAGTATACTATCTTTATTGACATATATATCTCTATTTATAATATTTATAATTTCTTTTAATGTATTCTCAAACGATAAAGTAGTTGAATGGTTTCTCTCCTGGCTTAAATTTATAATTTTTATCTTTTCATTAATCGGAATAATATATTATTTTCTATCATATACACAATATTTTCAAAGTACTACAAATTCATCATTTATAGCTGCAGCTGTATTGCTTTTGATAATCCCAATAGCACTATATTCATATATATTTTCTAATAATTTATTGTCAAAGATAATTAATCTAATATTAATGGCAGTATTTATATTGTCTTTAATCTTAACATTCTCATATTTTGCATACATTCTATTGGTATTTGAGATACTATTTTTCATTATAGTTTTTAGAAAATATTTCTTTCATGATTATTTTAAAATAATACTCTTTTTAATTTTATCTCTGGCAATGATATTTGTATCTTTATCTTATAAAAGGTCAAATTCTTATTTAACTCATTATTCCAATACACAATTAAGTAATGTATTAAATTTAGGATCTAAAGATAGAATAAAGCTTTACGATAATGAATTAAATATATTTTATAAAAATCCAATTTTAGGTTACGGAATTGGGACATTTAAAGATGTATTTAAAAAGTACCAAAATACTCCATGGCTTTATGTAAATCATGGATATGATTTTGTCTTAGTAGATATAATAGAAATTGGTATTATAGGGGGATTAAGTTTATTGATTTTTTTTATATATGAAATATTCTATGGATTCAAAAGTTTTATAAAAAGTAAAGAATTAAAAAAATATAATAATAAACTATCTAAGGGATTTATTTACATTCCAATATTGATTTCAATTACAACAATTATTCTCTACTCTTTATTTGAAAATAGTCTCTCATATATATATATACTTTTTCTTATTTTTATATTAATAGCAATACTTTCAAGGTATATAAATATAAAGATAAGGGAAATAAATGTATTATCAAAGATTATCTTTTTTCTTTCTATAATATTTATATTAATAGGATTTGATATATTTTTCGCAACAATATTTTATAATGATGGATCTAAAATGTTAAGTAGTTTCAATAATACGAAAGGAAATATTCTTTCTGCAAAGAACTATTTTAAAGAATCTAATACTCTTTTCCCTTTTAATTCAAATACATATATACAACTTTCACTCATAGATGGAGGTTTAAAAAATAACAAAGGTGCCGCTAACAATCTAGAGAGTGCACTTTACTATGATAGCTATTCTCCTAATATATATTATGAACTAGGATCATTTTATGAATCAGAGAAGCTTAATAAAAAGTCATTATATTATTTTAACAAGGCATATAATTTTAATCCTTTCTATAATCCTGAATATTCTTTAGCTTTAGGTGGTTTCTATTTAAATAATAATAAAGTTAAATTAGAAAAACACTTATATTTAAAAGATATTAATAAATATTTTATACTAAATTCTTTACATAAAAGGTACTATAAAACATTTGACAATAATAATTATAATAATGAGTTATCTAATATTTATTTTAATCTCTTTGTACTAACAAAAAATCAAAAATATCTATCTTTATCTAATAGTTTAGCCTTAGTAAAAATAAGTGTAAAAAAGGGTAAGAAAAAATAATTATTCTATAGCAGAAACTCTATCATCGTTATTTAAGTTTATTAATTTTACTCCAGAGGTATGTCTGTTGTGGCAAGGTACAGATTTTAGATCTAGTTTTATAATTTGTCCTTTATTTGATATAACTAATATTTCACTATCATCTTTTGAAATTATTTTCATTGAAGCTATTTTCCCAGTTTTTTCATTTATTTTTGATGCAAATACTCCCTTTCCTCCTCTACTCTGTCTATTATATTTATCCTCAGGTGTTTGTTTACCAAAACCTTTTTCACTTACAATTAGAATATTAGAATCCTCTTTGACTATACCTGCTCCTACAACTTCATCTTCATTGACCATCCTTATAGCTCTTACTCCTCTTGAAGATCTTCCTGTATCCCTTACATCTTTTTCATTAAATCTTATCGAATGTGCATTTCGTGTTACAACAACTACGTCATCATTTCCATTTGTTTTCTCTACCCACTTTAATATATCTTCATTGTCAAGTTTTATTGCGACGATACCATTTTTTCGTATATTCTTAAATTGTTCTATCTGAGTTTTCTTTACAATTCCATTTCTTGTTGTCATGAATAGATATTTATCTTTTTCATTTTTATTATTCAAAAGCACTATGGCATTAATTTTTTCATTACTATCAAGATTTATAAAATTAACAAGTGGCTGACCCTTTGCAGTTCTTAAGAATTCAGGGATTTCATAGACTTTTGTTTGGAAAACTCTACCTTTATTTGAAAAGAAAAGTATGTTATCTAGTGTGTTTGCAATTACTGCATGTGAAATTATATCCTCTTCTTTTGTTGCCATTCCAATTATTCCCTTTCCTCCTCTATTTTGTATTCTATATGTATCAGGTGATAATCTTTTTATATATCCACTATTGCTTATTGTTATAAGAGTCTCTTTGTCTTCTACTATATCCTCTATTTCAATCTCCCCTACTTTTGATGATACAACTTTCGTTCTTCTTTCATCTCCATATTTATCTTTAATTTCTTGGCTCTCTTCTTTTATTATTTGTACAATATTGAATTTGTCTGATAATATTTTTTCTAGTTTAGATATTATTTCTCTAACAGATTTTAAATCATCCTCAATTTTCTGTCTTTCAAGTGCAGCCAATCTTCTAAGTTGCATATCCAATATTGCTTGTGCCTGTATTTCTGTGAGGTTGAATTTCTTAATTAGATTATCTTTTGCTTCATCAGAGTTTTTTGAAGATCTTATTGTATTTATAACCTCATCAATATTATCTATTGCTATTTTTAATCCTTCTAATATATGTTCTCTTTCTTTAGCTTTTTTAAGATCAAATTTAGTTCTTCTTTCTATAACTTCTAATCTATGTTCTATAAATAACTCTATTAAATTTTTAAGGTTTAATGTTTTTGGTTCACCGTCAACTAGTGCTAGTATATTAGCATTAAATGTAGATTGAAGTTCAGTAAATTTGTATAATTTATTTAAAATTATATTCGGTTTAGAATCTTTTTTAAGATCTAGAGATATACGTATATCTCCCTTCGCACTTTCATCCGTAATGTAGCTTATTCCCTCAATCTTACCTAATTTAACTAAATCTGCTATTTTCATTATCAATTTTGCTTTATTGACTTGGAAAGGAAGCTCGGATATTATTATCTGCATTTTTCCAGACTTACTTTCTTCAATATCAACTTTTCCTCTTATAACTATTCTTCCTTTTCCAGTAGAATACATATTAAGTATTTCATTTTTATCATATATTGTTCCTCTTGTTGGGAAATCAGGACCTTTTATGTATTTCATTAACTCATCTACATGTGTTTCTGTCTCAATTTTATTATCATCACTTATAGATTGGATCTTTTCAGTAGTATATATGATTGCATCCATTACTTCTGATAGGTTATGAGGAGGGATTTTAGTTGCCATACCTACAGCTATTCCCTCAGTTCCATTTAATAATAGGTTCGGTATCGCTGACGGTAAAACTGAAGGTTCTTTTAATCTTCCATCATAATTGTCTGTGAATTCAACTGTATCCTTTTCTAAATCCCTCACTAATTCTTCCGCTATTTTTTGTAATTTTGCCTCAGTATATCTATCTGCAGCAACAGGATCTCCATCTATAGACCCGAAATTACCCTGACCATAAATTAGTGGGTATCTTAGTGAAAAATCTTGAACCATATGAGCTAGTGCATCATATACAGAAATATTTCCATGTGGATGATATTTTCCCATTACATCTCCTACAGTCCTTGCTGATTTTGATGATTTCCCTGAAAAATGAAGATTATTTTCATGCATTGTGAATATGATTCTTCTTTGCACTGGTTTTAACCCATCTTTTGCATCAGGAAGTGCTCTTGCTGTAATGACTGACATAGAGTAGTTTATGTAACTACTTTTCATTTCTTCAGATATATCGGTTATTCTAATTTTATCTTTTCTATTATCCATTTTATATATCTACTTGTGCATTTTTTGCATTTAATTGAATAAATTTTTTTCTTGGAGGGACTTCTACTCCCATGAGCATTTCAAAAGTTTTATCTGCATCTTCAACATCCTCTATTTTTATTTGTTTCAAAACTCTAGTTTCAGGATTCATTGTTGTTTCCCATAATTGATCAGAATTCATCTCGCCCAAACCCTTATATCTTTGTATTGCTGATATTTTTACTCCTTCATCTTCATATTTTTTAGAAATTGCATTTAATTCAGCATCATCAAGTACCCATACCTCATTTGAACCGACTGTTACTTTATAAAGCGGAGGTTGAGCTACATATACATATCCTTTCTCAATAACCTCTCTAAGATGTCTATATAAAAAGGTAAGAAGTAGTGTTGCTATATGTTCTCCATCTACATCAGCATCGGCCATGATTATAATTTTCTTATAACGTATTTTATCTATGTTAAAATTGTCTGCTATTCCAGTCCCTAATGCAATAATGAAATCTTTTAATTTATCATTTTCTAGAACTTTATCTATTCTATATTTTTCGCTATTTATTGGTTTTCCTGTTAAAGGTAATATAGCTTGTGTATGTCTATCTCTTGCCTGTTTAGCACTTCCTCCTGCACTATCCCCTTCTACTAGAAAAATTTCAGATGTATCTGGGTTTCTATCAGAACAATCAGTAAGTTTCCCTGGTAAAGATCCTCCTTCGAAGGCACTTTTTCTCATAACAGCCTCTCTTGCAGCTTTTGCAGCTTTTCTTGCTTTAGCTGCAATGAGAACTTTTTCTATAATATTTTTAGCATCTTTGGGATTTTCTTGAAGATACATTTCTAATTCTGAGGAAACTATATTTCTGGTAATAGATTGTATTTCAGAATTATTTAACTTCATTTTAGTTTGTCCTTCAAATTGTGGATTTTCTAATTTGACAGATATTATTGCTGTTAATCCTTCTCTTACATCATCTCCTGTCAACATTTCATTAGCCTCTTTTATGATCCCCATTTTCTTTGCATAGTCATTTATTGTTTTTGTTAAGGCTGTTTTATATCCAGTCATATGGGTTCCTCCCTCTGGGTTATATATATTATTAGCAAAAGACATCATATTATCTGATATTTCAGTTGTATATTGCATTGCTACTTCAACATAAGTACCTTGAGATTCTTTTTTTATATGAATTATATCTGTGATTGATCTTTTTTCTTTATCAAGAGTTCTTACATAAGATTTTGCTCCACCTTCAAAATATATATTGTATGGAAGGTTAAATGAATCAGATCTTTCATCTTTGAATGTAAATAATATATTTCCAGTAAGATAAGCTTGCTCTCTTATTCTTCTTAATAGTTGTTTGTCGTTTACATTGACATCAGGAAATATACTAACATCTGGCCTAAATGTTTGTATCGTCCCATGTGTTTTTCCTGATGTATTTTCTACTTCTTTTACATCATATAAAGGTTTACCTGCATTATATTCTTGTACGAATGCCTTCCCTTGAATAAAAGATTCTGTTTTCATATATTCACTTAATGCATTTGTACAAGAGACCCCTACTCCATGTAATCCTCCACTGATTTTATATCCTCCTTTTTGTCCAAATTTACCTCCTGCGTGAAGTACTGTCATAACAGTTTCTAATGTAGATTTTTTAGTCTGAGAATGTATCCCTGTAGGTATTCCCCTCCCATTATCTTCAACTTGCACAGTCCCATCCTTAAATATCCTTATATCTATTTGGTCACAGAATCCAGCAATAGCTTCATCTATAGCATTATCAATAACTTCGTATATTATCTGATATACACCATTTATTGATGTAGATCCTATATACATTGAGGGTCTTTTTCTTACAGCTTCAAGTCCCTCTAGAACTACAATTGAATTTTCGTCGTAATTATCCTTCATATATTTAAATATTTAATGCTAAATCTGTTAATAAAAGTTTTGATGAAATGTTGTTATGTAGTGATTTTTGAATCTCATTTAATTTTTTCAATTTCTCTTCGATATTATCTATTTCCTTATAGTTCTCTATTATATATGAAAATACATTTATAATAAAGTCTTCTGTATCATTTATATTATCTATAAAGGATAATCTTTCTTCTAAGTTCATGCTTATAAAGCTTTCAATATAGTAATTATTTTTACTTACAGTCTCATCTTTTTCGATTATGCATCGAGATTTTATTGTGTCTAAAAGTCTATTAATATTATTAATTGATATTATTATAGTTGTATCTTCATTATTCTCTTCTAATATTTTTAACATTGAATTTTGTGCATCTATAGTTATGTCATCTATCTCTATAAGGACAACTCTTGAGGTATTTGAAAAAGACTTATATTTAAGGTTTTCTTTAATATAGTTGATATCTTTTATAAGAATTTTCCCTTTGATATGTATAAAATCGGGGTTATATTTTGCTTTGTTTTTTACAAAATTCTTTGCAAATTTCTTAATATTTTTTTCATTATTGCTTTCATATATATAACTTTGAGACATAGAAACAATTTTATCATAAAAATTTTGTCTTTAAAATTTATATTTATTAGTGTATAAATATATCTATATGGATATATTAGATATTCTTGTTTCCCAGGGTAAGGTAAATCAAGAAACTGCCAACAATCTAAGAATCGATTCTATTAGTAAGAATGTAGATGTAGAAGAACTAATTCAGGGATCAGGATTAGTTTCTCAAAATGATTTTTTTGAAGCTAAGGCGTTTTTGTATAATGTCCCTTTTAAGGATTTGGATACTATTCAATCAATACCAAGAGATCTTTTTACTATATTTAATCAAAGAGATTTATCTGAAAATAATATTTTACCTTTTGAAAGGAAAGATGATACATCTGTAAATGTTGCAATGCAGAATCCTTTAGATATTCAATTAATACAATATCTTGATAAAAAGTATAATGTAAAAATAAATCCATATTTAGCAGTTCCAGATAAAATATCTAACATAATAAAAACTCAATCATCTCAACAAATTGAAACTAGTGTTGTTGAAGATGTTGAAGCAGCAAATATGGACTTTGAGAATGTAGAGGATGTAACTGGTAGTGCAGAAAATATTGGAAGTGAAATTGACAATTCGATAAAAAATGCACCCATTGTAAAGATAGTAAATACAGTATTGGAATACTCGGTAAAAAATAGAGCATCAGATTTGCACATAGAGCCTACGAAGTCTGTTTTAAGGTTTAGGTTAAGAATAGATGGTATATTATATGAGAAATTAACTGTTCCTCTATCACTTTCTCCTGCAATAATATCTCGTATAAAGATTCTTGCAAGATTAAAAATAGAAGAAAAAAGATTGCCTCAAGACGGGAGATTTAACATAAAGGTTGGCTCAGACATAATAGATCTAAGAGTATCATCCTTACCAACGGTATATGGAGAGAAGATTGTTATAAGATTTCTAAGAAAAAATGTTAGTATATCAAATATTTCAGAGATTGGTCTTGAAGGTAAAGCATTTGATGAATATAAGAACTCATTATCTCTAAGTAAAGGAATCATATTAATAACAGGACCTACTGGATCGGGAAAAACTCAGACATTAGCTGCATCTTTATCATATATAAACAATCCTTCAGTAAACATATTGACACTAGAGGACCCTGTTGAAATAGAGATAGATGGAGTTAATCAAGTCCAAGTTAATCCTGACGCTGGGCTAGATTTCGCAACAGGTCTGAGAGCTTTTTTAAGACAAGACCCTAATATCATTATGGTAGGAGAGATACGAGATGAACAGACTGCTCGTCTAGCTACCCAGTCGGCATTAACAGGTCATTTAGTTCTATCAACTATACACACAACTTCTGCTGCAGGGGCCCTTCCAAGACTTCTTGATATGGGAATTGAATCTTTCCTTATATCTTCAACTATAGAAGTTATTGTTGCTCAAAGGCTAGTAAGAAAAATTTGTCAATATTGTAAAGAGGATTATGTGGCAGATCCAGATGTTGTAAACGATATAAAAAAAGTTTTAGGAGATACTTTAGATATAACAAAATATATACAAACTTCACAAGGAAATTCTGATGTGCTATATTTATCTAAAGGTAAGGGATGTAATAGCTGTACAAATACAGGTTATTTAGGTAGAACTGGGATTTTTGAGGTATTAGTTTTGAATGAAGACATAAGGAAGCTGATAATAGAAAAGAATTCTAGTGATGACATAAATAATTTAGCACTACAGCAGGGAATGGTATCTCTTATACAAGATGGATATATGAAAGTTTTAAACAAGATAACTACGCTAGAAGAAGTTTATAGAGTTGCAAAGGAGCAAGTAGAACAATTAGATCAATGAACATTGGAGATTTATTAAAATATACTATACAAAAAAATGCCTCAGATTTACATCTTTCTGTTGGATATCCCCCTATAGTTAGAATAGATGGATTACTTGAAGATGTAAACAAATATGTAATAGATGAGCAGAGTATGAAGACTCTTATAGATCCAGTAATGAGTGATTCTCAAAGGGAGTTTTTAGAGGTAAATAAAGAAATAGACTTTTCATATGAATATCCAGAAACTAAAGATAGATTTAGAATAAATGTTTTTCATGAAAAAGGAAAACTTGCAGCTGCGTTTAGATTAATTCCTCAAAAAATAAGGACATTTGAAGAGCTATATCTTCCAGATGTAATGCATAAGTTTACTTCTCTACCTCAAGGTCTAGTTTTAATAACTGGTCCTACGGGTCATGGGAAATCTACAACTCTTGCTGGTATGCTGGAAGAGATTAATGAAAAGTATCCAAAGCATATAATTACTGTAGAAGATCCAATAGAGTATGTCTATCCTAAGGGAAAGTGTTTAATAGATCAAAGAGAAATTGGATTAGACACTCACTCTTGGGATATAGCACTAAGAAGTGTTTTGAGGGAAGATCCAGATGTTGTTTTAATTGGAGAGATGAGAGATTATGAGACTATTTCTGCTGCAATAACAATAGCTGAAACAGGGCATTTAGTTTTTGCTACATTACATACAAATAGTGCAGCACAAACTATAGATAGAATAATTGATGTATTTCCTGATTCACAACAAGCTCAAGTAAGAAGTCAGTTGGCTGACATAATTGAAGGAATTATAGCTCAAAGATTAGTTCCAACAATTGGTGGAGGTAGAAGAGCAGTTTTAGAAGTATTAATGGCTACTCCTGCGGTTAGAAATATTGTTAGGGAAGGAAAAACCTATCAATTAGATAGTATTATTCAGACTAGTGGGGATGTTGGAATGATATCTCTAGAAAGGTCTTTGGTCTCTTTGGTAAGAGAGGGTAAGATAACTATAGATGATGCCAAGAATTATTCATCTAAACCAGATGAAGTTTTAAGATTATTTAGAGGAAGGTCAGAATGAAAATCTTTTCCTATACTGCAACTGATCAAGATGGTAAAGTAATAAAGGGAGAATTGGAATCAGTAGATAAAAATACTGTGGCAACAAATATAATTTCGCAAGGTCTTACTCCGGTAAAAATAAAGGCAAAAAGTGGTATTTCTCTAAGCTCGATGGGAAGCCTTGATTCTATAAATATTGGTAGAGTTCCAATTAAAGATAGAGTTATATTTTTTAGACAACTTTCAGTTTTGATAAATTCAGGTATTCCTATAGTTGAGGCAATTAGTATATGTGCTAATCAAGTAACCAATAAAGGGCTGAAAAAGATTTTAGTGGCTGTTGGAGATTCTATAGAGACAGGAAAAACTCTATCTGATTCTTTTGCTCCATACCATAAATTATTTACTCCTATTCAGATACAACTTTTAAGAACGGCTGAAGCTTCAGGATCTCTTGATTATATTTTAGATAGAATTGCTACTGATGTTGAAAGTCAAAGTAAACTTATCTCTGAGTTTAGAGGAGCAATGATTTATCCTGTTTTGGTAATTATTGTTGCAATTGTAGTTATAGGTTTAGTTTTGACACAGATGATTCCTCCAATGAAAAACCTTTATGCAAGTTTTAACGCAACACTACCTTGGCCTACTCTATTTGTTATTAATGTGAGTGATTTTTTTATTGCATATTGGCCATTTATTTTAATTGGAATTGTAATAATAATTCTTGCAATATATTTTTATACTAGATCAATATCAGGGAAAAAACAGTTAGACCTCTTAGTTTTAAAAATACCTTTAATTGGGGGACTTTTGAAAAAAATCCAAGTTGTTAATTTTGGAAAAACTTTTGTTTTACTTAATAGGGCGGGTGTTCCATTGGTACAAGGGCTAAATCTTATAGCAGATTCTTTATCTAATACTTTGTTTAGTGAAACTTTAAAAGATATTGCAAATGAAGTTGAAAAAGGTAAATCTTTATCTTTAGTTATGTCCAAATATGATATATATCCCCCACTCTTATGGAGAATGATTGGAATAGGTGAAGAAACTGGTAATATGGATACGGTTGTTTCCAAAGTTGTAGATTATTTCGACGAAGAGACGCAAAACTTAATATCTAATCTTTCAAAACTTCTGGAGCCTGTAATCACAATATTTTTAGGTGTAATAGTCGGGTTTATCGGTGTGTCAGTTTATTTGCCAATTTATACTTTAGGTAGTGTTATAAGGTAAGTACTATTGACAAAAATCATGAATATTTTATACTGAGATTAAATATTTATTTTATTATTTTAATATATTATGGAAGTTAATAAAGAAAAAGGTTTTACTTTAGTTGAACTTCTTATAGTTATGGCAATTATAGGTATCCTTATTGCTGTGGCTATAATAGGTTTATCTTCAGCTCAGGCTGATGCAAGAAATAATAACAGGGAAACTGCTGTAAAAGGAATCTCTGGATTAATAGAAACCTATTATGGAGATGCTGGAGGAACTTATCCTGCACAAGTAGGCCTCAATCTATATGCTGGTGCTAGTACTACAAATGTTCAATTTATTTCTCCAATGGCTTCAGGAACGGCTGCTGATTTTACAACTACATCTGATTTATGTAAAAATGTAATAGCTCCATCTTTAGCACCTGCTAATTTTACTGGTAGTTGTGGTCAGGTTGATTTTACAGTAAAAGCTAATAAATTATATACTCCTGATACCCCAACAGAGACTGCCTATTTCTATATACCTTTTCAAAGTGGTACAAATGGACAAGTTGTTGTTGGCAATGCTACAGGTACACCTGTATCTGGATATGTAATTGGAGCTTGTTTAGAAGGTTCTGGTATATTTGCATACTCTTCTAATGGTTCAAATGCACCATATACTAAGACTGCAAATAGCGTAACTGCAGCTGGTACAGTTACAGTTACATGTAGCTAATGTATAAATGTATTTGATATTTGATGTCTATGTATTTGTGTTAGGTGCTGTTGTAGGGAGTTTTTTAAATGCAACAGTATATAGAGTAAAAGAGAAGAAAGATTTTATTTTTGCAAGATCTGAATGTGTAAAGTGTCATCACAAACTTTCACCTTTGGATCTTGTTCCAGTTTTAAGCTATATTTTTCTGAGAGGAAAGTGTAGATACTGTAAAGAGAAGATATCTCCTTTATATTTAATATTTGAATTAATATCTGGAGTTGTATTTCTTCTGTATTTTATTTTTTTAAATGTTAATGTTTCAATAAAGTATCCAATATTTTTTTATATAAATATAATTTTCTATCTTATATTTATATGTATCTTTCTATACATCGGACTATATGATTTTCTATATTATGAAATATCTGATAAAGTGGTACTATACTCTTCTATTTTAGTCATTATATATTTTTTAATATCATTATATTTAGGATATATAAATCTGGATTTGATATTTAATCATATAGTTATAGCTATAATACTTTCTGCAATTTTCCTTTTTATCATACTTATAACCAAAGGGTCAGGAATGGGAGGTGGTGATATGAAGTTAGTTTTTTTAATGGGACTTTTGTTAGGATACCCTGCAGTCTTATATGTTTTATTTTTCGCTTTTTTAACTGGATCTTTGTTTGGAATTATACTAATACTTAATAAGAGTAAAAAGCTTAACTCATCCATACCTTTTGCACCTTTCTTGTCTTCAAGTACTATATTATATATAATTTTTAGTGTATATGTGCTAAATTTTGTGTCATATATCTTTTTAAGATAAGATTTATATATGGATGATGGTTTTACTTTAATAGAGCTATTAGTTGTAATAGCAATATCTGCCCTTCTTATAGGTATGGCTATTATTGGTTCAAGTAGTGTCCAAGCTGAGCAAATATTAAATTCTTCTGCGAGTAATCTCATATCCAATATAAATTTAATGAGAAATGACGCCATATCAGGTACAACAAGTTTTTCTAATTTTTCAGATAAAGCAACAAATGGAAGTTTCCAAAATTGGGTATATGGATTTTATATAATGCCTGCACAATCATCTAATAATTCTTTTTGCAATAGTAATATATGTTCTGGTTATGATATGGGGCTTATACAAAAAAATGTATCTTCTTCTAACTGCTTAGATGGTAACCCTATATATTTACCTCCTTCTTTTGGTACTTTTTCTGCTTTAGATTTGAAATACTGTGCTACTACAACATTTCCACCTTCATCTAGCATTAATTCTGTATATTTTCATAACTTAAATTTTCATGTAAGTATATCTTTTTGTAATCCTGCTTCAAGTACAACTTGTAATAATTCTACTAATTCATTTCCTATATTTCAGGAAATTACTGGTAAAATTTTCCTATTTAATGAATTTGGTACATATTCAAGCAATAGTGATACTACATTTTATTTGATTTATCAAAATTATTATATTCCAATAACTTTTGATCAAGCAACAAATTCATTTACAGAAGGGAGTATTAATAATGTTTAATAAAAAAGGCTTTACACTAATAGAGATTCTTATTTCCATAGTATTTTTGGGATTTCTTTTAATTGCTGTATTAGAAGCGGAAGCTTCATCTATACACCAGAATTATTCTACGGTATATAATCTTTATTCAAGGCAAATATTATCTTATGAATTATCATATATGCATTCATGGGCTAATGAAGGGAATGTAAATTGGAGCTCTTCATCTTCGCAAATAGTATCTTGTGCAAATTTTGGACAAGATACCCATACAGTATATTCTCAAACTACTTATAATTGTTTATCCTCAACAAAGATTAATTCAATTTTAAATACAAATACTAGTAATACTGTACCAATACCCAGTAATATTGGTATCTTTTTATATATTACTAACAGCAGTTCTTGCCAAGTGAATGTTTATGCTTATGTATTATGGACATTCCAAGCATCTGGAGGAGTAGATTTATCTTTATCTCAAGAAAATCCTCCAGTATATAATTTAATTAAAAATGAATTATCGGTTGTACATGATAACTCTGATATATCCACTCTAAACTCTTATAACAATGAGATATTTGGAGGAGAGCAATTAACAAAATTAAATTGTAGTTAATTAATATATGAATATTTTAGAAGTATTAAAATTAAAAAATAGAGGGTTTTCATTAGTGGAAACATTAATAACCATTCTTATATTTTCATTCATAGCACTATTAATTATGCAGTCATTTTCAAATACAGTGTCGTATGTTAATAATATTGATAATCAAATTAAAATTCAGAATGAAGCCAATTACAGTATGGTCTACATTAAAAGGCTTATACGGGAATCTGCATATACTAGTTTAAATTATCCCATTTCCTCTAATAGTAGTAAAATAAACCAATGTAATTATATTGGGCAAGTATCGGGGACAACCTGTACAAAAAATCCTTCCTTTAAGTTGTATTCTGCATCTGGTGATGTAATTGGGTGTATTAAAATAAACAATAATATTTTAGAAGATTTTAATGGAACATGTTCTAGTGGATCGAGTAGTTTAAACCTTAACTCTAAGAGTGTAATTGTAGAAAATGTTATATTTTATTATGATAATTATAATTTTTCAGGTGCAAGTAAAACTGCTCATGTATATATTTTGCCATATGTCACTGTAGTTATAAATGCATGTAGTTCTACTCCCGACTATGAATATGGTTTTATCCCTACTACTCCATGTTCTCAGCTTATATCAACTGCAACTAATGAAAATTACATATATAGTTGAATTTTGTCTCTATATTATATATATTAAACATATATGAAATTGTTTATTTTTAAAAATAGATATAGAGGAATAAATATTTTTCTCTCATTTCTTGCCTTTATATTTACATTTTTTTTAATCTCAAGGATTTCTGTATATGCATCAGATATTATTAGCCCACTACCAGGATATAAGAGTAATACTCCATTTTATTATGAACAACATTCAAGTCCCGTTACAGAAAGCTATGAGTGCTTTACATTGTCCGGAGCTACGGGGAATGTAACAATAACATCATCTACGTCTACGTCTCCTTATAATTGGTTATTAATTTCTCAAGCTACGCAGGGTTCTACAGGTAAGCAAAGTCAAATTTTAGGTAGTAATTTTCCTACAGGTTATTCTTTCTGTGCTGTTTTAAATAAAAATATTAGCTCTAATATACCGAGTGGTACATATACTGGAACAATCTCAGGGGGGGGAGCTTCTATTACACTTAGTTTAATTGTATATTCTTCTTGGGTGCAAGTTAATAATGGAGGGAATACATATTCAAAGGGAGGCTATAATTTGGATAATCAATCATCATTTAGCAACGGCTTTGTCTTTTCTGGTAATAGCAATTCTCAATTTTTGAAGCCTCCTACTAATATTGGTAATAATATAGCTTTTATGCTAGATAATCCAATAATTTATAATTTTAATTTTTTTACAACATTATTCTGTACTAATATTCCTAATGGATGTAACAGCGGAAATAATCTATATAATGATGGGTCAATACAATTGAGTTCAATATCTAACACTAAACCAATTTCTTGTGGTAATTATATAAATTGGTATTATTATAACTCAGATGTTTCTCAGTTCCCCAGTAATATATGTAACAATAGCATAGTTTTAGTTAATGGATACGTAAATATATCTAATAATATAAACCAAAGTAACGTATTAATTATTGCTAATGGGAATATTGTTGTAGATTCTGGTGTAAATAACTTAAATGCATTCTTGATGTCTATGAATCAGATTGTTATACTGAACTAGTATATGGATATGGATAAGAATAAAAAGAAAATATTAATAATTGAAGACGAGGAAGCATTAGTAGATCTATATAAAGAAATATTAGAAGATGCTGGGTATGATGTTAAGTTTTCATATAGCGGGGATGAGGGTGCAGAAATGGCATCAAAGGAAAGGTTTGATTTAATTTTATTAGATCTTATGTTGCCTACAGGGTCAATGAATGGTACATATGTTTTATCCCTGATTAAAGGGGATAAAGATAAATATGGAGATCCTATTGTTGTTGTTTTAACAAATCTTACTAGCGAAGTTGTAATAAAGGATGTAATGGACCAGAAAGCGGATGGATTTCTAATGAAAACTGAACTTACTCCAGAACAAATAGTGAAAGAAGTTCAGAATTATTTATCTAATAAGTGAAAAAATGTTTTCTAAAAAAAATGATGCCTCCAATTTTTTTGCAGTAGACTTCGGGTCAAGTAGTATAAAGGTTGTTAAACTTAAGAATACCGAAAGAAATCCGTCTGTCGTATCTTTTGGATCTGTAAAAATGCCTACAGGGGCATACAGTAGTGAAAGTGAAAAACATAAAAAAGAAATATCAGAAGCATTGAAATCATTAGTAAAAGATTTGAATATCAATACTTCTAATGTTGCAACATCACTTCCGGATGCATCTATATTTACTAGAATAGTAAAAATACCAGCAAAAAAAGAAAGTGACTTGGAAGAAGCTGTCTTTTGGGCTTCAAAGAGGAATGTTCCAATATCTTTAGAAGATGTCCAAATAGATTGGTCTATAGTGAATTCTAAACAAACTGAAGATGGTATGACACAATATGATATTTTGTTAGTTGCAGCACCTAAATTATTAATAAACCGATATGTAGATATATTAAAAAATGCCAATCTTAACCCCGTCTTCATTGAAACAGAATCCCTGTCTTTAGTTAGAGCACTTTCATCAATTAATGATGCAACACCTTCACTAATTTTAGATTTTGGTTACTCTACAATAGAGGCAGTAATAGCTTATAAGAATATGTTACTTTTTAATCAAACTATATCTACGGGATCTTCTCTTATAACTAAAGCTATTTCTCAAGAATTTAATCTAGAGGAAGTTCAGGCTGAAGAATATAAGAAAAATTATGGTCTTGATTCTACTCAACTAGAAGGTAAAATATTTAGAACAATAACTCCAATTATGGATTCAATTGTTAATGAAGTTAAGAGAATATTAAATTCATATAAATCAACAGAGGTGGGTGAATCTCCAAGTAAAATTATCTTAGTTGGAAATGGATCTATGTTGCCTGGTTTAGTTTTATATTTAGCTCAAAATCTAAGTATAGAAGTAGAGGTGGGTAATCCCTATTCTAAAATATATATTGATCCAAACTTAAAGGCAAAACTTCCAGCACTTTTGCCAGGATATGCAGTCGCAACAGGATTAGCTTTGAAAGTATGAAAAATAATATAAACCTTTTACCTAAAAAAACTAAAGAAGAAGTTAAAGGGGAAAAATTAGCATTCAAATTAGACTTTATAAGTGCTGTTGTACTTATAATTGTTGAAGTGTTCTCATTTTCTTATCTTCTCTACTCCGAAGGTCTGAATACGAAAGTTGTTTCTGCTCAAACTGAATATCATAAAAATTTATCTAATTTAAAGAAGTTTACTGGCACAGAAAATCTAATAAATAATATAAACCAAAGATATGCAGATGTACTTTTATTAAAAAGATCCTTTATAAATCCACTAGATATAGTTAGTGCATTAAATAAACAGATACCTCCAAATACATCTATATATGATATGAATTATACATATGGAGGGCAAGTTAGTTTTAGCTGCTCAACTCAATCAGTTTTGGATGCAGCACATTTTATATACATATTTTCAAACTATAATCCAAATAATAAGTATTTTTCAAATACTCAAATTAGTGGATTGAATATAATTAATTCAGGATCAAATGAATCAGTAACATTTTCTGTCACAACATATTATGATGGACCATAACGATAAGAAGAAATTAAAAAAGAATAAGGATTTAAAAAATACTATACTTATATATATAGTTCCAGCTTTTGTTGCGATTATAGTTATACTATCATTTATTTTTATAATATATCCTACATATAACAATATAAATACATATAATAATGAAATAGTCTCATATAATAGTAAAAATCTAACGCTAAATAATGAGATAGATTCCTTAAAGTATTATGCTTCTAAGAAAGAATCCCAAGTATTGTCAGGTTATTTATCCCAATTAAACCAAGTTATACCCAATAATCTACAGTTTGCTCTTACTTCTGGTGAAATACAAAATATAGGTACAAACTCAGGGCTTTCATTCCAAAATTTATCTACACAGGAAATCCCTAAATCATTTAATCAGCAAAATATTTCTGTTAAAGGATTATCTCCAAATATAAATTCAGAGGTTGTATTCTCAAGTTTTAATGGTAGTTTTTCTCAAGTCCAAAATTATATAAATTCTTTGTATTCTAAAAAAATATTATTTGTTGTTTCAGAATTTGGTTATAGTGGTAACCTTATTGGGAATTATTCATCGGTTAATGGGAATTCTTTAAATATAAATGTTACATTCTTTTCTGGGCCTGACAGCAACAATAATTCTTATGTCTCTAATATCAATAATTTGGCTAGATTAAAAAAGTATTTATCAAATCTTAAGTAATTTTTTTACTGTGTCAGTTGGTTGTGCTCCATTTTGGATCCATTTTGAAAGTTTTTCTTTATCTATAGATAAATTTTTGGAAAAAGGTGAATAGTTCCCTATCTTCTCAATATATTTACCATCTCTCTTTGATGTAGACTCAGCAACAACTATTCTATAGCTGGCTTGATCTTTTTTCCCTGTTCTTGTTAATTTAATCTTTATCATATAATTGTTTTATTATTTCTTTTGCAGCATTCTCTTCTGCTTCTTGCTTGCTTTTTCCTGTTCCAGTAGATACAGGCTTTTTATTTATTAGAAGCTCTACTGTAAATACTTTATCATGCGCAGGACCCTCTTCTTTTACTACTCTATATTTAGGAGTAGATTTATATTTTGATTGAGATATTTCTTGCAATTGAGATTTATTATTAATATATAATTTATCCCTTATAATCTCATCTAGTATATAGTAAAGGTTAGTATACAGGAATTTATCTGTATATTCAAGACCTTTTTCTAGATATATTGCCCCAACTAAAGCCTCAAATGCATCCTCTAATATATTTACTCTATCTCTTCCTCCAGAATCCTCCTCTCCTTTACTCATTTTCAAATATTCCCCTAATCCCAAGTTCATACTAACTTTAGCTAATGTATCTGTTTTTACTAATGCAGATCTATAGCTTGTTAACATTCCCTCTTTCTCATTTGGAAATTTATTATATATATATCTGGATACCAATAGCTCAATTACTGCATCACCTAGAAACTCTAATCTTTCATTATTTGTTCCATTAAAAGATCTATGAGTTAAAGCAGTTTCTATGATTTCTGTATTACTTATTTCTAAATTTAATTTTGATATTAAATCGTTAATATTATTCATTATTCTTTCATTAAATTACCTAATACACCACTAACAAATTTACTACTAGAAGTATCTCCAAATTCTTTAGCAATTTCGATTGCCTCGTCAATTGCTACTTTTGGAGGTGTTACATTTTTTATAAATCCTTCGCAAACTGCAATTTTTAGTATTTGAAAATCCAATGTATTAATTTTTTCTTTTGGTCTATCTAAGCTGGCTTTTTTAATTATACTTTCTATTTTCTTATTATTTTCTTTTATACCATTTAATATCTCATCTAATAATTCTTTGTTATAATTGAGATTCTCATCAATATTGGATATTTCTTCATTAGAAAATATGTTTGTTTTCTGAAAGGTACTGTTAAATAATTTTTGTAATGCTATTATTCTTGATAAATGTCTTGGATCTTCTCTAGACTTCATTATTATATAGGAAGGATTACTTTACCTCTATACTTTCCACATTTTGTACAAGCATTATGAGGTAATATTTTCTCTTTACAATTTGGACAAGTAGTAAGACTTGGAAGATCTATACTATGATGAGATCTTCTATTATTCTTTCTTGAATGAGATATTCTTCTTTTAGGTGTTGCTGCCATATCACCAAGATTATATTATTAATATGGCCTAAATGTCAATTTATTACATTTTTCTATATATTGTTATTCCAGTTTTTCCGAAATCTTTTGTTTTTATTATCTCTAGAGAATTTATTTTTTGAACATCTCTTTTACTTTCACGTTCAAATACTATAATCCCATTATTTTTTAATAAATGTATTGATTTTTTTATTATATCTTCAGATGTTATATCATAAGGTTGAAAAATTAATATGATATTATAAATTTGATCGATTTTTTTATTATATCTTAAAAATATTTCAGCTGGAATATTAAATACTTCAGCTTGTTGATCGAGTTGAGTTTTTAGCAAATTTTCTCTTATAACATCAGATGCACTTTTATCTATCTCTACAAAATCTACTTTCCTGGCTCCCATTGATAAAGCTTCTATTCCAAGTGCACCAGAACCTGCATATAAATCTAATATATTTGAATCTGGAATATTTTCTTTAATAGAAGAAAAAAGTGCTGCTTTTACTATTCCAGATAAAGGTTTAGTACCTTTAGGCACCTTTAATTTCATTTTCTTTAATTTTCCTGATATTACTCTTAATTCCATGTTTTAATTTATTGTTAATATTCTATCTTGTGCTTCCCTTGTTTTTTCTTTAAGTTTTGGGTATCTATCTAAGATTTCTATTATATCTACTACAGCATCTCTTGTCATTTTGATAAGTGAAGCATCTAGTAAAGATGCCATTTTTAAATCAGGATTTCCTGATTGATTTTTACCATAAATCTCCCCTGGACCTCTCATTTTAAGATCAAATTCTGCTAATTCTAATCCATTATTATTTTTTGAAAAGAATTCTAATCTTTCGTTATGACTAGCTGATGTAAATAAAAAACAATAGGATTGTTTATCAGATCTTCCTACTCTACCCCTTAATTGGTGTAGCTGGGCTAATCCAAACCTTTCTGCATCCTCGATTACTATTATTGTTGCATTCTTAATATCTATACCAACCTCAATAATTGGTGTAGAAACCAATATATCGTATTTTTTATTCTTGAAATTATCTAATATTTCATCTTTATTCTTACTTTTACCACTTATTAAGGCTAATCTTTCTTCTGTAAAAATATTTTCTTTTAAATTTTTATATTCACTTTCTACATTTTTAAGTTGTAATTTCTCAGATTCTGCTATTAATGGACATAATATAAAAGCTTGCTCTCCTTCTTTTATTCTATCTTTTATAAATTTATACGAATCATTTCTTTTTTCATTTGGTACTATATATGTTTTTACTTTTATCCTCCCTTTTGGCATATCATCTAATCTTGATATATCTAAATCCCCATATATCCCTAATGCAAGAGTTCGAGGTATTGGTGTTGCTGTCATAGTTAAAATATGAGGATAATAACCTTTTTGTATCAACATATCTCTTTGTCTTACACCAAATCTATGTTGCTCATCAATTATAACTAATCCTAAATTTTTGAAAATATCTTTATTTGATAGAAGTGCATGTGTACCAATAAATATTGATGCACTTCTATCAATTCTTTTTGTTTTTGCTGTAATTAATTGTATGCGAATATCTTTTAAAACTGATTTTGCTGTTTCATAATGTTGTTTTGCCAATACAGATGTTGGAACCATTATTGCACTTTGCAATTTATTAAGATGCATCATATACACAGTGATAAGTGCAACAATAGTTTTCCCAGATCCGACATCCCCTTCTAAAAGCCTATTCATAGGTATGTTTTTATTTATATCTTTTATTATTTCATTGATACTTCTCACCTGTGATGGTGTTAATTTAAAATCAAGTGAATCTACAAATTCACTTATCTTTTTTTCATCTATTATAACTCTATATGATAATTTTTTCTTTCTCTCTTGCTTTTTAAGATAAGATAATATTTGAATATAAAGTATCTCTTCAAATCCTAATCTTTTTTTTGCCTTCTCTATATCTTCAAAGGTTTTAGGGAAGTGTAGTTTTCTTAGTGCTTCATTTATATCTAATAAATCATATTTAGATTTTATTTCTTCTGGAATATAATCTTCTATATTTATGTTATCTAATATATTCTTTATTCTAGATCGTAGCCATTTTGATGTTATCCCCTTTGTTTGAGAATATATTGGGGTAATCCTGGAAAAATGTATATTCTCCTTTCCTTCTTTAACTATTTCATATTGTGGTGACTTAAATATTATAGAATTTTTCTCAAAATAAGCAATTCCTCCTAGTATTATGGTATCCCCCTCTTTTATGGATTTAGTTATATATGGCTGATTAAACCAAATTATATTACATTCTCCAGTATCGTCATTTATTTTTGCATTAATAATATTTTTCCTATTTCTTGTATAAATGCTTTTTATATAAACTACTTCTCCTTTTATAAAATTTTTTTCACCTATTACTATATCTTCTATATTTGTAACATTTCTTGAATCTTCGTATTTTATTGGATAATAATAAATTAAATCTTTAAGGGTATAAATTTCTAATTTATTTAGAAGAGTTGCATATTTACTTCCTATATAGTAAGCATTTAATACATTTGTTTCTAAATCAAGCATTATCTATTGAAAATGGCTAATAGACTTGATAGCAATAACCCAATTATCGTAGCAAGCATTATAACTATAAATATAATATCCCCATATTTTTTAAACATTTTCTTTTTTCTACTCATCTTTTTTTATTCTAACTATACTTTTTTTGCCAACTTTTACCATCATTTTGTCTTTTATATTAATAATTTCTTTATAATCAAGTACTTTCTTTTTATCTACCAATACTGCTCCGGATAAGATTAATCTCTTAGCTTCAGCCCTAGAAGGCATTTGCCCTGTTAGATTAGATATTAAGGTTAGTATATCAACATTATCACTTTTAACCTTTACTTCAATTATATCATCTAATTTATCATAATCTTTATTTTGAATCCTTTGTTTAAAATATTCTTCAGCTTTTAGAGCATCTTTTTTACTACTGTACATGGAAGTTATTTCAAAAGCTAAAGTTTTTTTAATATTCATTATTCCACTTTTTGATGATTTTTTGAGATCGTTATTTATTTCTTTTATAACTTTATCAGAGATTCTTGTGGTTAGAGTAAAATACTCTATTATTTCTGTATCCCTTATACTCATAACTTTACCATATATGTCATTGGGGGTGTCCATTATATTAATCACATTTCCCCAAGAAGTAGACATCTTTCTGCCATCTGTTCCTATTAATAATTTCTTTGTAACAATATCTTGTTTTTTCATTCCAAAGAATTCTTGAACCTCCCTGCCTGAAAGTAGATTAAAAAGCTGATCTGACCCTCCAAGTTCAACATCAGATTTTATTGCTACAGAGTCATATCCTTGCATTAATGGGTATAAAAATTCATGTAAACCAATGGGAATTTTATTGTCATATCTATAATGAAAATTCTCCCTCTCTATCATTTGTGCAACTGTGAATTTTTTTGATAGAGCTATTAGTGTTGAAAATTCTAATTTATCTAACCATTCTGAATTATATCTAAATTCAACTTTTGAAAGATCTAAGATTTTGGAGAGTTGATTTTTATATGTTTTAAAATTTTCATTAACAGCTTCTCTCGAAAGATTTTTTCTAAATTCTTTCTTATCTGAGCTATCTCCTACTGTTGCTGTAAAATCACCTATGATTAAGACTATTCTGTGCCCCAATTCTTGGAAATCCCTTAATCTTTGTATTGTGGATGCCCGCCCTAGATGAATATTCTTTCCAGTTGGATCTATTCCAAATTTTACTCTTAGTTTGGTATTTTTAAGATTTTGTGTAAGATTTTTTTTATCAACTATTTTAAAAGTTGCTCTATCAATTATTAAATTTAATGGGGATTCGTACTCCATTTTTATAAAACTTTAATCTTAGTGAAGTACTCTAATATTAGCATAATATATGATATAATTAAAGTATGAAAGTTATCAAATTGTTTGATAAAAAAAATAAAAAGACTAAGGCTATAAGTAAATATAAAAGCCAAACATTAGCCAATAAAAATAAGAATAAAGATCTCATTGTAAAGATAGTAAAGAATACAGTTCTAGTCTTTGCAGTAGTTGTATTATTAGGAGCTATAGCTCTTACTGTACTTATTATAAAATATGCATTTGAACTCCCCCCTCCAGGAACTCCATTTAATAAGGTTTATGCCCAGACAACTCAAATTTACTCTAGGGGTGGTACTTTACTTTATAGTTTCCATGGGTCGCAAAATAGAGAGTGGATACCTATAAGCCAAATACCGAAAAAAGTACAGTGGGCAGTTATAGCTGCTGAGGATAAAAATTTTTATAATGAGCCTCTAGGAATTTCTTTTAGAGGAATACTTAGAGCCCTATATTATGACCTTTTCAAAAGATCTTCTGGATCTCTTGAAGGTGGAAGTACCATTACTCAACAATTAGTAAAAGATACAGTTTTAACGCCACAACAAACTATACAAAGAAAACTTAAAGAAATAATCCTTACTATTGAAATATCTCAAAAATATAGTAAAAAAGATGTGTTAGAGCAGTATTTAAATGAAGTTTATTTTGGGGGAAATGTATATGGTATTAAAGTCGCTTCGGAAACCTATTTTGGAAAAGAACCTAATCAGTTAACTCTTGCCCAATCTGCAATACTTGCTGGTATGATTCAAGCTCCATCTTTTTACTCTCCCCTATTTGGGACTAATCCAAAATATTTAGTGCCAAGGGCAGATTATGTTTTAAATCAGATGCTGGCAGATAAATATGAGACAGGGGTAACTAAAAGTGAAATTGAACAAGCTAAGAACCAGGTCGCCCATATGCAATATAATAGTTATAACCCCTCTCAAAACATTAAAGATCCATGGTTCGTATACTATGTGAAGAATCAATTAGAACAAAAATATGGTGTTAGTACGGTAGATAATTCTGGATGGAAAGTCTATACTACTTTGAGTTGGAAAATACAGCAAATTGCGCAACAAACTGTTGTTAATGCTGTAAATTATTTAGTTTCTAATGGATTTAATGCACATAATGCCGCGTTAGTTTCAGTGGATCCTAATAATGGAGAAATTCTCTCAATGGTAGGGGCATATAAGTATGGTGTATCTTTGTATAATGGTCAAATGGATGGTTATTATAATGCGGCATTAGCACCTCGTCAGCCTGGATCATCAATTAAACCATTTTTATACGCAACTGCCTTCCAAGATTTAGGATTCTCTCCGACAACGCTTGTTACTGATTTACCAATAGATATAAATGGATATAAACCGTTAGATTGGAATGATCTTTTTGAAGGACCACAAAGCATAAAGGTGGCATTAAGACAGTCTAGAAATATTCCTGCTGTAGAAACTCTTTATTCTTTAGGTACAACTAAATTTATTAATGAACTACATTTATTTGGTTTTACTGGTATATCTCAGTATAAAAATGATTTGTCAATAGCTATTGGGTCTGCGGGTGTTCCTTTACTTCAAAATACGGAGGCATATTCAGTTCTTGCAAATGGAGGAATAAAATATCCTACAGTTTCAATATTAAAGATAGTTAATCCTGAAGGAAAAATCGTTTATCAATATAATCCTCAAAAATATGGGCAAAGAATAATTAAGCAAAGATATGTCTACTTAGTAGATACAATAATAGATAAATTCCCTACTCTCTACTATTCTCCATCTCCAATATATAACGGGTATAGTGGTGGGATTACAGCAAAAACTGGAACAAGTAATCTGGCAAGGGATCTTGTCCTTATGGGATATACACCATCACTTGCGACTGGTATGTGGGCAGGTAATGATAATAACGCCCCTACTACAAATTATTCATATGGAGAAGATTTAACCCCATTTTGGAATAAATATATGTTAACGGTTCTGCCTATGTTTCCAAAAGAAAAATTTAATCAACCTCCTGGAATAGTATCTGCTTATGTATGTTCAAATAGTGGATTACTCGCAGGTCCCACAACTCCATGCTCTAAAACATTAGGTTTATTTGCTGAAGGGCAATTACCTAAACCAGATAATTCAAATATAGAAGTGAAAGTATGCAAAGAAGACCCTAATTTGCTTGCTACTCAAAGCCAAATAGCTGCTGGGGATTATGAAAATAAAGTCTATGTACAACTCCATGCTTCTGCTCCAATATTCCAAGCAGCTTTAGATTCATGGGAAAGCTCTCAAGGTGGGGTCTATTCACCTCCTCCTACCCAGTATTGTAATCAATATACTGGTCCGAATAATACGATTCAAGTTAATGTTTCATCCCCAACAGCAAACCAAACTTATGTTGCAGGTACTAGTGGAAATATAAGTGTATCTGGGGTAGCTATTTCACCTAATAATATAACAAATATAACTATATCTTTAGAGGATTCTAGTGGTAATGTTATAGGAAATGATACTCAAACAATTAGTGGAAATCCTAATTTCAATAATGTGAACTTCCCAATACCATCACAACCTGGTAATTATATAATATCTGTTAATGCAAAGGATTCAAATAATGTACAGGGAAGTGCAACAGTAAATATATCTGTAACAAATTCTAGCTCTAATACATCTTCTAATAATGGTACCAACGGATAAGTTATATATATTTCTTTAAAATAATCCTTATAAATATTATCTGAAATATATTCCTTTATTGTTTTTGGAAATGGTGTCTTTAATATTAGCCATTTTTCCTTTTATCTCTTCAGATCTAAATGTTCTTTCAAAATTTTGGAATTTTAATCTTACTGTTAAGCTTATTTCATTTTCTTTAAGGGGCTTTCCTTCATAGATATCTATAATATATTTTTCTCGAATATTATCATCATTTATTAAAGATAGTATTTGAGAAGAATTATAAAACTTTTTATTATATACAACATTTAAATCTTCTGTAATTTCTTGATATTGAGATATAGCTTTGTATAATCTATTTTTGTTGATATATTTTAGTAATAGATCTACATTTAAATTGCATATACTTAAGTTTCCAATAATATTAAAATTATCTTTTATTTGTGGGTGAACATTTGTTATATTTCCTATTAGAGTATCACTTAGATATATACTAGCACTTTGGGTCTTGATAGCTTCCTCTGAATTAGATTCTTTAATGTAATTAAAATCTTCTGATAAATTTAGATATTCCTTAATATTATCAATGATATTTTTTAGTTCAAAAAAAGTTCCAATCTCTTTATTCTTTGAATAAATAGATATACATAGATTTAATTTTTCATCAGGTAATTCTTCCTTGGTTTTAAAGTAGGTATTAGCTATTTCAAAAAGTCTAAAGTAATCATAATTTTTCGCATTTAAATTAACTGTTTTTAGCATTGAAGGTACTAGTGTTTGCCTTAAATGCGTAAATTCATCTGATATTGGATTAATTATCTTTATAGAATCACCTAATTCATAATTACTTTGTTTTAATAACGATTCATTTATAAAAGAATATGTTTTTATTTCATATCCTCCAGAAGCAGCAATAATAGTTCTTAATTTTTTTTCAATTTCATATAAAGGATTTGGTATTATTTCTGATGATTCATAAACTGGGAGTCTAACAGGTATATTATTGTATCCATAGATTCTCCCAATCTCTTCAATAATATCTACATCTTCTTTTATATCTTTTCTTTCTTGAGGTGGAAGTATATTTAATATATCTGATTTTACAGAAACTTCCATATTAAGATTTTCTAAAATTTCCAATATCTCTTTTTTATCTATATCTATTCCCAGAATTTGCTTAACTTTTTTTATATCTAGAGAAATCTCATTATTTAATTTCTCTTTTTTTGATATTATATCTATTAAATTAGAGCCTTCTTCTCCGCAAGAGACATCTTTAATTAAAGATATTGCTTTTAAGATACCTTCATATGCAAATTTCTGAGAAAGGTTCTTCTCATATCTTATAGATGCATCAGTTTTAATTTTTACTGATTTAGAAGATTTTCTTATCTTTATGGAATCAAATGTAGCACTTTCAAGGAAGATATTTTTGGTATTATCATCTACTTCTGAATCCTTACCTCCCATAATTCCAGCAATACCTATAGCTCTATTATTATTTGCTATCACATAATTCTCTTCAGTCAAAATTCTTCTTTTTGAATCCAGTGTTTCTATAATTTCATTACTTTTTGCCTTCCTTACTATTATTTCAGATTTATCACCTCCAATTTTATCTAAGTCAAAAGCATGTAAGGGTTGCCCAATATCAAGCATTATATAATTCGTAGCATCTACGATATTGTTTATACTATTTACTCCAACTCTATTTAATTTTTGCTTTAACCATACTGGAGACTCTTTAATTTCTACATTTTTAATTATAATCCCGAGATATCTTGTACAAAAGTCCTTATCTAGAATGGAGACCTTAAAATCCTTATCTATATTTATATCTAACTTATTTTCTTTATCAAAATAAATTTTTGTTTTTGTTAAAGCAAAAAATTCTCTGGCAATTCCTCTGTGAGAAAACAAATCTGGCCTATTAGATATAATCTTATTATCAATTTCTATTATAGTATCGGAAAAAATTTTTGATATTTTTTCTCCAATATGTTTACTATAGTATTCTCCTAAATCCATTATACCTGTATGATCATTTCCAATTCCGAGTTCTTTTTCAGAGCAGAGCATTCCGTTGGAATCTATTCCTCTTAGATTTTTTTTCTCTATAACCATTCCATTTGGGAGTTTTCCTCCTGATTTTATGAGTGGACAGATCATTCCAACATATATATTGGGTGCTCCAGTTACAATTTGTAAATTTTTATTGTCAATCTCAGCTTCTACAATTTTTAATTTTTCTGCATTGGGATGATTAATTATTTTTTTTATTTTTGATACAAAAACATCATCCAATCCTTCCCCATATTCTATTATCTGATCTATATCTATACATTGCTGTGCAAATTTATCTAAAAGATTGTATAAATCTTTTTTATTATTTGGTAGATCAGTATATTCTTTTATCCAAGATGTAGAAATTTTCATATTTGCTTAAATTGATTTAAAAATCGAAGATCATTTTCAAAGAAATATCTCGTATCTTGTATCATATTTTTTACAATTAACAATCTTTCTGGTCCTCCTCCAAATGCGAATCCTTGATATATTTCAGGATCGATATTAACATTCCTAAGGACTTGTGGGTGTACCATACCTCCGCCTAATAATTCTATCCATCCTTTATTGCTACAAACATTACATCCCTTTCCTTGACATAATATACAGGTTGCATCAACTTCAAAACTAGGTTCTGTATATGGAAAATATGAATGTCTGAACCTTATTTCTATTTTGTCGTTTTCAAATATATTTCTTAAAGCTATTGTCAAAAAGCTTTTTAAATCGGAAACATTTGTGGATTTATCTATTACTAACCCTTCATATTGGTAGAACATAAAGGAGTGTCTACTATCTGCATTTTCATTTCTATAAACTTTTCCCGGAGCCAATATTCTTATAGGAGGTTTTTGTTTTAACATAGTTCTAATTTGCATTGAGGATGTATGAGTTCTTGGTAATATATGGTTTTCTTCAATATAGAATGTATCTTGCATATCTCTTGCTGGGTGATGTATATCCATATTTAAAGCTTGGAAACAAAACCAATCAGTCTCTATTTCTGGGCCTGATGCAATTGAGAAACCAAATGATTTAAAATTATCTGTAATATTATCCATCATTTGAGAGATTGGGTGTATAGAGCCTATATTAATATTATTTGTAGATAAAGTAACATCTATATCCCTTTCTATTTCATGTAAAAATACTCTATTTTTGAGTATTAATTCCTTCTCTTTTATTTTATTTTGTATCTCACCTTTTACTTTATTTGAAAATTGACCTATTTCTATTTTATCCTTTTTATCGTAATTTTTTATTTGTGATATTGTTTTAGATAAATAAGAATCTTTCCCGAAATATTTTGAGTGTATTTTTTTTAATACTTCTAAATCTTTGCAATCATCTATATCTATTATGGCCTGATCTCGCTCTGTAGATATTTGATTTATTAATTTTTTCCTATCAAGCATCTTTGTTTTTTACGCTATTGATAATAGTATTAAATATTTCTTTATCTTCTGTAGCAAAATATGCCAGAACCTTTCTATTTAATAGTATGTTATTATCCTTTTGTAATTTTTGGAATTGTGAATAAGATATATTAGACTCAGAGAGTGATGCAGATATTCTCATTATCCATAGTTGCCTAAAATTATTCTTCTTTTTCTTCCTACCGTTATATGAATATTGGCCTGCGTGTAATATGGCTTCTTTTGAAACCTTTACAAGGTTACCTTTAGTCATTCTATAACCTTTTGTTAGTTTATGTATTTTATTGTGTTTTTTATGCTTTGATAAGCCTTTTTTGATTCTCATAATTTTTTATAAATCTGATTGTAACTTCTTTCCTGCAGATTTTTCAAGGATCTTGTTTCCCTTTACTTTATTTCTACTATTACTAGTTTTCTTTGCCATAAAATGAGAAACACCTTTTATTTTATGCAATACTTTATTATTTTTAGTTTTTCTAAATCTTTTTACTAATATTTTTTTTGTTTTCTTTTTCATTTTATTGGTTGTAATAAAGATATTATTGTTCTTCCTTCAAGTTTTGGTTCAGATTCAAGTTTCATGTCATTTTCTAAATCCACTATTATTCTCTTCATTAGTAAGGTAGCATTTTCATTACTTGCTCTTCCAGTCATTCTTATAACTATTTTTACCCTATGTTTATCTTCCAAAAACTCTCTTATCCTATTTATCTTATTATTGTAATCACCTATACCTATAAAAGGTTTAAATCGTATCTCTTTTATATCCTTAGTTTTATTTTTCTGTTTATTCTCCCTATCTTTCTTGCTTTGTTCATATTTATATTTTGAGAAAGACATCAACTTGCAAACAGGAGGGTTTGCATTTGGAGATATTTCAATTAAATCTAATCCTTTTGATTTGGATAATGACAAAGCTTCATTTCTAGATATTATTCCTATAAACTTCCCTTCTTCATCTATAACTCTTAAGGTTTCTGCCCGGATATATTCATTATACCTTATTAAATTGTTTCTATTATTTTTTATGATAGACTAAACCTCCTCAAAAAATTAGCTTAACTAATATTGTGATATTACCAGAGATTTTACTCTTTGTAAAGGAATTAATTACTCTGTAATAATGTTTAAGCTCTCTTTTTTAACTATACTCTTTTCTAAGAATTTTATATTCTCAGTTAAAAACGATTCAAATTTATTTTTATCAATATCAATGTATATTTTCTCTCCAAATATTTTAGGAGGATTTTTTGCTTTTCCCACAAAAATCTCTCCAAATATTCCATTCTCTTCATAAACAACGAATTTAACTATATTTTCATTTTGGTCTTCAATCACATAATTAATTATCTTTTTGTCTATATTTATAGTTGTATATAAATATATAAAGATTCCATTAAAATCTGGTGTTCTTGATTTAAATACAGCATATTCATTGTTATTATCATTAATATTTTTAGATATATCTTCTTCTTTTTCTAGATATATAAAGTTTTTTCCATATAAACTTACTATTGAATGGATTGAGACTATAAAGTCTTTTATATATTCAATTTCATTTTGAATATTATCTTTTACTTTTATTTCATCTATAATTTTATTTCTTATTGAAGATATAATATTTATTAATATATTTTGATTATATTCATCAAATACTTGGGGTATTTCAACTTTTGATAGAATTTTTATATATGTACCTATTTCATTATTATCATTCATGATATCTATTATTAGGAGTAAAACTATCTATAAATTCATCGTAATCTTTTTCTAATATCGGGGTCATTTCTGAATTTCTGTCTATCCCTATATGCCTATATACTTTATTTAAAGGATTTATTTTAATACTTTTTTCTAAAATTACATGATATCCCCTTTTTTGCCTCTTTTCTAATTCTAATGTCACTATACCTACATTATGTTTTTTCACCACAACTTTAAATTTTGGTTTTAAACTAAGTAGTGATTTAATTTCATCTTCAATTATAAGTATTTCATTGTTTTTAAGGATCTTTCTTTTTAGTTTTTTATTATTTATAACGTGGTTGAGAGACATTATACTTGTACTAAGATTTAAGTATTGGAATTTTTTTATTGTATCTATAATAAAAGAATCAATCTCTTTCTGTATTTTATTAACTGTCATAAATTCATTATATAGAGTGGGTATTCCTATTACAATAGTTACTGTTTTATTATTGTTATAAATTCATTGATATTTAAGATTTCTGTATAATTTAAATCTGATCTCCAGTTTATATTCAATATCCAATCTTTATTTTTTTTATACTCACTTATTTCTTTTTCTCCAATGACTATTTTAGCAGGTATCTTTTCTAAGGATGCATTTCTTATCTTTTTTGATATGCTCTCATCTTTCAAGTCTACTTCAGATCTAATTCCATTACATTTTAAAATATCATTAATTTGTTTTGATTCAGGAATATATTTATCTGATACTGGAAGTATTTTTACCTGTACAGGTGAAAATCTCAAAGGAAAATTCCCACTAGTCTGTTCAATAAAAAATCCAATAAATCTTTCATAGGAACCTAAGAGTGATCTATGAATCACTATTGGGGTATCACTCTCTCCTTTATTGTTAATATAGGTAAGTCCCATCCTGTGAGGTATTACATTGTCAATTTGTACTGTTGCTATAGTATCTTCCTTATTTTCGATATTCTTTATTTGTACATCAAGTTTTGGTCCATAAAAAGCTGCATCACCAATACCCTCGTAATATTGAGATTTAGTCTCTTCTAATCCTTCTTTTATTATTTGTGCAGAAAAATCCCAATCTTTCTTATCTCCAAGGAATTTTTCTTTATTAAAATCTGGTAAAGATAGTCTAAAATAGTAATTTTTTATATTCATTTCTTGATAAACTTCTTGAAATAGATTTATTACTTTTATAAACTCTTCTTTTAAATTTTCTCTACTAGTATATATATGTGCATCGTTTTGAGTCAAAGGACCCCTTACTCTTATTAATCCTGATAATGTTCCAGATCTTTCATATCTGTATAAAGGAGAATCTTCAGCTATTTTTATTGGAAGATCTTTATAACTTCTGACTTCACTTTTATATACTAAATGATGAAAAGGACAATTCATAGGTTTTACGTAAAATATATTCTTTTCCTTATCAATAATTTTGTACATGTCATCTGAGTAAAAATATTTATGTCCAGAAAGTTCAAATAGTTTTTCATTAGTGATTATTGGTGTTGATACATAGATATAACCTAATTTATCTTGCTTTTCTCGCATATATTCAATCAATAATTTTTTTAATATCTCTCCTTTGGGAAGAAATATTGGAAGTCCCTGGCCTACTTCATCAAAAAATGTAAAAATTTTTAATTTTTGCCCAATTATTCTATGATCATTTTTTCTTCTCTCTTCTCTATCCTTAAGATAATCATCCAATTCTTTTTTGGTATTAAAACAAGCGGCATATATTCTTGTAAGCATTGGGTTTTTTTCATCACCTCTAAAATATGCCCCAGCTATAGATACCAGTTTAAACTCTCCTATTTCTGAAAAACTATCTACATGCCCACCTCTGCATAAGTTTATAAAATCTCCTGATTTATAAAAAGTTACTGTGTCATTAGATTCTTTTTTATTTTTCTTATCCATATCCTTTTTTACAGTAGATCCAAATGTTTCGATATCATTTAAAAGTGAAAGTGAATAAATTTGTTTATTATCATTCAAAAATTTTTTTGCTTCAGATATAGTCATTTCGACTTTTTCAAATTTATAATTGTCTTTTTTTAATTTTTTCATTTCCTTCTCTATTCTTGGAAGGTCAGATTCTGTTATTTTTATATCTCCAAAGTCGAAGTCATAGTAGAATCCATAGTCAATAGATGGCCCTATAGCAAATTTAACATTTGGATATAAATTTTGAACTGCATATGCTAAAAGATGTGCTCCCGAGTGGCGCATATCGTCTAATTTAGAGTTTTTCATATCTTCTTCTTTCAAATCTTTTAAATAAAAAATAAGCAATTAATATAACTATCGCTAGTACAGTTATATATGTTAGATTTCTTGTTATACTCTCCAATAAGGGTAGGTTTTTGCCTAAGAAAAAACCTAATAATCCATAAAAAACTGACCACAATATAGCTCCAGCTATATTGTATATAAAAAATGGTCTATATTCAATTCTATGTATCCCTGCTGTAATTGGAATAAATACCCTAAATACAGATATAAATCTACCAATTAATATTGATTTGAGACCATATTTCTCAAAGAATTTCTTTGTATATGGGATATATTTGATATTTACTTTTAATGATTTATTGAGAAATTTAATAAAATTTTCTCCATAATTTTTACCTATGAAATAGCCAATATTATCCCCTAGAGATGCTGCTATTATAGCTGTTAGTATTACTAAAAATATATTTATTCTTCCTGGATATTGTGATGCGATTATTGATCCTGTAATTAGAGATGTTTCTCCTGGTAAAGGGACTCCTAGGCATTCTACTAATATTAATACTCCTATTATTATATATCCATAACTGAGAATTATTGGAAATAAAGTATGTATATATATTTGCATTTATTAGTATATAAAATATATTGGGTTCGACAGGATTCGAACCAGTGACCTCAACAATGTCAATGTTGTGCTCTAACCAACTGAGCTACGAACCCTCCTAAATATCTAATTATTTAATAACTTTATCTATTATTCCGTAATCTTTAGCTTCTTCTGCTGTCATCCAAAAATCTCTATCAACATCCTTGTCAATTTTTGATCTTTTTTGTCCTGTATTTTTTGCAAGTATTGAATTTAGAGAATCTCTCATTTTAAGTATCCTTCTTGCTGAAATTTCAATATCACTGGCTTGACCTTCAGTTCCTCCATGAGGTTGGTGTATTAATATAGAAGAGCTTGGTAATGCAAATCTTTTGCCCTTTGCTCCAGAAGATAATATTATTGAGGCCATTGAAGCTGCAACTCCAACTGCAATTGTTGAAACGTCTGGTGTAATATGGTTCATTGTGTCATAAATTGCCATTCCTGCATCTATTACTCCGCCTGGTGAGTTTATATATAATGAAATATCTTTTTTAGGATCCTCTTTTTGTAAGAATAGTAATTCAGCAATAACTAAATTTGCCAAATTGTCGTCTATAATATCACCTAGAAATATTATTCTATCTTCAAGAAGTCTTGAATATATATCATATACTCTTTCCCCTCTTGGTGTTTTTTCTATTATTGTAGGTATTATTGTCATGATTTTGATTTTATTAAATTAATCGCATATTTTAAGCTTTTGTAATAACGAATATTGTACACTAACTCTTCTGGATTTATATTTTTAATTTCATCTTTATCCATATTTTGAATTTGCTCATTGATGTCTTCTCTACTTACCTCAATCTTATTATTTTTAGCAATATTTTCAGTGAAAATATCAAGTTTTAGCTGATCTATAACTTCTTTTTCTAAATCTTTAATCAATTTTTCTTTATCAATTTTTGATCTTTTGAAATATTCTTCTGTTGATATTCCCATACTTTTAGCAAATTCGTCTACATTATCTAAGGATTTTTGGATATGCTCTTCTATAAGATATTCTGGTATTTCATTTTTACTTATTTTTATATTCTCTAATATTTTCTCTATTATTAAGTTGTCATAGATATTTTCTAAGTACCTTTCTTTATTATCTTCTAAATCTTTTAGAATTTCTTTATTATTATCCTTCTTATATTTCTCTTCTTCTTTTTTAAATTTTTTGTTTATAAGATCCTTTTCTACTTTTATACTGTTTATATCAAAATTTTCTAATGTGGGTTTTATATAACATGTAATTGTTAAATGGATATCATTATCCTTGTTTACCTTGTCTAAGAACTGTTCATTGAATATTATTCTTAAAGGATTAATATCATTATCATAAATCAAATCAACGACACTTCTTTGTATTTTTATATAACTTTCTTCGAGTATTTCATTTTTATATCTTTTGAAAATAAGTTCTTTAGGAGCATTTCCTTTTCTAAATCCTTTTATTTCTTTATTTTTAACAAAATTATTTGTAAAACTATCAATAGTATCATTAACAAAATTTTTATCAATTTTTAATTCCAATATTATTTTGGATTTTGAATCTTGTTTTTTTTCTGTAATTTTTATTAATTTATTCTTATTCATATAGGTCGTCGTCTATCTTTGTTTCTAAGTCAGATATGAAATTTTCCTCATTGTCAAAGAAATCTCCGGTATTAATGGGAGCTTCAGAATTTTCAAATCCAGCCTCATCTTCTTCCTCGTCTGAAGTATTCTTTTTGAGAGGTTTTCCGCATATTGGACAATATTCAGATTCAAGTACATCTTCTTTACAATTACTACATTTAACAACACTAATATCAGAAATATTAGTTTTTGATTTATTTCTTCCTTCTTCTTCTTCTATATCAACTATATTTGTATCATCCTCAGTCTCATCATCAGGTAAGTCAAGCTCTGTATCTATGCTATCATCAGATGTATCCTCATCTATATCTAGTATATCAACATCTTCTTCTATTGAATTTTCATCCAATTCTATATCCTCATCATTATTTTTAGTTTTTATCTTTTTATTTTTACTCATATGTATGTTACTATTAATTAATATCATCTCCACTATAATATATTATAGAAGAAAGGATTTCTATGAATACAATATTATCAATTTTTGCTAAATTTATTATACAATCTATTGTCAAGTTTTCATATATAGGTATATTTTTATGGATGCTTCTAGAAAGTTTTAACATACCAATTCCCTCAGAGTTAGTAATGACATTTTCAGGGTTTCTATCTTATTCTCACACATTAAATATCTATCTAGTTATACTAGTAGGCACTTTGGGTAATGTTTTGGGTTCAGTCTTGTCATATTATCTTGGTTATTATGGGGGATATCCTTTTTTAGAGAAATATGGAAAGTACATATTTATATCAGATAAAGATATAGTTAGAGCTCATAAATGGTTTGAAAGAGATGGAGAGGCTGCAGTTTTTTTTACTAGGGTTCTTCCTGTTTTTAGAACTTTTATATCTCTTCCTGCAGGAATAGCAAAAATGGATATAAAGAAATTCATTTTATATACTACCCTTGGGACTCTTATATGGGATATTGTATTATCATTTTTAGGTTATTATTTTGCCTCCAATTGGCAAAAAATTTATAAAGTAATAGATAATATATCAATATATTTCTTCATTGCGTTCTTATTAATACTCGCTATTTATTTTTATAAAAAATATAGAGAGAAAAGGAAATCAGCTCAAAAGTTTATTAAATAAATGAAGTGTTTCTTTTGCACTTTTTTCCCATGAGTATTTTTCAGCTTCTAGTAATCCTAGTTTTATTAAGTCGTTTTTTCTTTTTATAGATTCGATTATTCCATCTGCCATATCCATTAAATCATTTGGATTAACCAATATTGCAGCATTTTCGGCAATCTCTTTCATTGCAGAATTATCTGAAGTCACTACGGCTACCCCACTCGCAAATGCCTCTAATATTGGTAACCCAAATCCCTCCTCCTTTGATATATATAATAGTACATCTGTATTTGCAAAAATATCTGCAAGGCGAGTATTAGATACGTATCCTGTTACTAAAACATCTTTTTCTAATCCAAAATCAGTAATGGTTTTCATTAAATTTTCGTAATCATCTCCCTTCTTACCTACTATTCTTAATTTAGTTTCCCCGAATTTATCTTTTATTATTGGCACAACTTTAACTATATGAGTAAAGTTCTTCCTCTTGTTTATTGTTCCAAGACAGAGCATATTTAAAGATTTATTTTTTCTTTTTTTAGGGGTATGGTAATACAATTTTTTATCATATGCCTCATATATTACTTCTATTTTGTTTTTTGAAATATTATAATTTTTTAATATCTCATTTTTTGTAAATTTTGATACTGCAATAACTTTATTGGCATTATGAATAGCATTTTTTATAAAAAATTTCGTACTATTTAAGTTTTTCCCCATATATTTGAAAGATAAATCATGAACAGTTATGACTTTTTTTACATCCTTGTTTAAGATTAATGGTAGTGATGGTATTGGAGAAAAAACTAAATCGATATTGTCATTTTTGATTCTTCTGGGTATACTTCTGTGTAACCAGAATCTTTCATTTTTTAATGAAACTATCCGTATATTTTTATATATATTTTTTAATGGGTGGTTTACGTATACTATGAATTCAAAATTTCCATTTGCTTTATCAAATTCTTTTAATAGATTCTCAGTATAGTTCTCTATTCCAGTATCCTCCTGGTTTAATATATCTTTAGCTATTATTCCTATCTTGTATTTACTCATTCAATAAAAGGTTGATATAATGTAGCTTGTAACTGGGGGTATAGCTCAATGGTAGAGCATCAGCCTCTTAAGCTGTTGGTTCTGGGTTCGAATCCCAGTGCCCTCAATTATATATAACATATTAACACCTAGAGAGATTCGAACTCTCGACCTTCTCGTTCGAAGCGAGATGCTCTAATCCGCTGAGCTATAGGTGTTTATTTATTTGCTCTCGGCAGGACTCGAACCTGCAGTCTTCTCCTTAGAAGGGAGTTGCTTTATCCTATTAAGCTACGAAAGCACAAATGGGTAAATGGTGGGGTTCGAACCCACGACCTACCGCTCCACAGGCAGTCGCTCTGACCAACTGAGCTACATTTACCAATAAACCTAATTCATTTTATCAAAATATAGCTAAATTTAAAAATTTTTCACCATAACCTTATCTCCAATTTTGATATTATTTTCTAATACATATCTAGGGTTTACTTCTAAAACGTACATAGAATAGTGATTTGGATTATAGATTAAACACTTATCTGATTTACAAGGAATGGCTTTCATTATTGATATTATGGCCATATTTTTTGATATAAATAACATATCTAATGGTATTAATGTATTTGCCATCCAAAAAGGATGCTTTTTATAATTTGAAAAGATAAATAACATACCCTGATTTATTTTTAGATTTGTATCTTCCATTAATCCTACATCTTGATCATATTGGCTTTTTGCTATATATACATTCAATTTTTTATTTTTAACATATACTAAAGTTTTCATCTCACTATTTCTTACTGAATTAGCTTCTGATTGCGTTATCTTTATTGCTCCAGAAGTACTTAGGTATTCATTTTTATTTGAAGTATTTATATTACTATTGTAATTTTTATCCTTATACAAAAAGAATATGGAGAGAAAAACTATTATAAATAAAGCTGGGTAAATAGAATTTTTTGCTAATATATAATAAAAATTATCGTTTTTTTTATCTTTCATGTAGATAATTATAGCAAAAAGTATTTTTATTTTATTTTTGTTATAATGCTTAATATGGTTTTATCTGATTATGATATAGAGGAAGAATTAAAAAAAGGAGATTTTTCCATTACTCCATATGATAAATCTTCATTACAACCCTCTTCATATGATTTACATTTAGGCTCTAAATTTATAGTATTTGATAATCATAATATTGATGTTATTGATGTTAAAATAAAAAATAACAATTTTAGAACTATAGATGTTTCAGAAAAAGGATTCTTTATGATTCATCCTAATAATTTCGTATTATCTTCAACAATTGAAAAAGTAAAAATGCCTAAATATTTATGTGGCAGAATTGAGGGTAAGTCTTCTATAGGAAGGCTTGGTTTAATTGTTCATGTTACTGCAGGCTACATAGATCCCGGATTTGATGGAACGTTAACATTGGAAATGTTTAATCTCTCTTCTGTTCCAATAAAAATTTATCCTGATATGAAAATTGCACAGTTGTCTTTATTACTTTTAAAAACCCCTTCAAAGAAATCTTATGGGGAGTATGGAAATAAATATCAAGGGCAGATTGATCCGAAGGAAAGTATGTTTTGGAAAAATTTTGAGGAATAGTCTTATTTAAATATATAAATTTCACTTATCCCAATCTAAATAAGACTTAATGGAATTTGAAATTCTTATATTTGCATCTTTAGGAATGTCTATATTCACATCATCTTTGATACTTAATAATTGTTCAATATCAGTAGTTAAATCTTCAAAATTAAGATTTTTTTCTTCAATAATTAATATCTTATTAGAAGTATTTTTAGCTATTAATGCGTTATATTTTTGATCATCTTTTGCTCCAATTTCTAAGGGGACTAAAATTGCTTTTTTATTTAATAGGAGTATCTCATATACAGTATTTGCTCCTGATCTCCCTATTATAATTTCTGATTTAGAAAAAACTTCTCCAATGGTATTTTCATTAATATTATCAAAAGTTAGATATTTATTTTGAACATCTCTATCTAATGATTTTTTTATATTTAATGATTCTTGATAATCTTTTTTACCTGTTTGATGAATTATATTATATTTTTTGATTAAATCTTTTATTATTTTAAATATAAAGTTGTTTATTATACTAGAACCCTGTCCTCCCCCTGTTATGTATAGTATCGTATCGTTAGATTCAAATTTAATAGTATTACTATTCTTTTGAAATATTTCTTTTCTTACTATATTCCCTGTATATATAATATCTTTACTTTTATCTAAATATTTTTGGGTCTCAGTCCAAGATATAAATATCTTATTAGCGTATTTAGAGCTAACTTTATCTGAGAGTCCTAATCTAGGGGTTTGTATATGTGTGAAAATTTTCTTATTAAAAATTTTTGCACATATTACTATTGGAACAGATACATAACTTCCAAAAGTCATTATTAAATCTGGATTGTATTTTATAATATAATATATCGATTGTATAAAACCTAAGGGTATTTTAAGTAAAGATATCAGTCCCTTTATACTAATAAATCTATATATTTTCCCTGTATTTAAAGATAAGAATTTTATATTATATTTTTTTGTAAATATATATTCATTAGAAAAATTTTTATCAAATAATATTGTATGCTTTACTCCTACATAGTAGAGATTATAATTTTTATCATTAATGAATTCTTCTACAATGGCTTGTGCAGGAGTAAAATGCCCTCCGACTATAAATATTGTTTTTTTATTTTGCATTATGTTTACTATTTATACTAAGTACGATACCTATAGAAGTAAGAAGTGCTATAACTGAACTTCCGCCATAACTTATCAGTGGTAAAGGTACTCCAGTCAGAGGTATTACTCCGATATTTGCAGCTATATTTATAAATGCTTGTATTCCTATCCAAGCAGCTATTCCTGTAGCAACTAATTTACCAAAATAGTCATCTGTATTAGTGGCAACTTTCAATATTAGATATATTAGATATAGATATAGAGCTATAAGTACAAGTGCACCTATTAAACCTAATTCTTCAGCTATGATTGCGAATATAGAATCTGTTATTGCTGTATTCCCAACTAAATATTGATTTTTTTGAATTGATTGGGTAAACCCTACTCCAGTTAATCCTCCAGTTCCTATGGCTATAAGAATTTGGTGAACTTGATAGCCTGATCCTAAATTAGTACTAGTACTATGATTCCCTTTTAAATATGTTAAGAGTCTTTGTAATCTATATGGTTCTATTATTATTGAAATAATTCCTAATCCCAAATAAGTTAATGATGTAATTATAAAATCTATTACGAAGAAATTATTATTGTCATTTGCAAACAATATAAAAATAGATATAGAAACTATTATTATTGTAGTTCCCATATCTTTTTCTATTAATATCATTCCCGCTATAACCATGGTTATTATTAAATAAGGAATTAGGAAATTTTTTATATTATCTTTTGTATCCTTTATTAGTAGTGATTTTTTTTCTTGAAATTTTGTAAGCCAAGCTGAAATATATAATATAAAGAATAGTTTGGCAAATTCTGAAGGTTGGAAACTAGTTACCCCAAATAAACTAATCCATCTTTGTGATCCATTAATTTTAGATGAGAAGAAATAAACAATAAAAAGAAATATAATAGTTACCGTTATAAGAAAAAATGAATAGTTTTTTAATTTCTTATAATCAAATTTATACATTATAAATGCAGCTATGCTACCTATTACCATCCATATAGATTGCAACATTATATAATGATATCTTTGTGCCACAAGCCCCATTGATCCATCAAAAACCATTATCAAACCGAATATTGCCAGGATTATGGTCGTAATAACTATCTTTTTATTTAAACTCTGAGTTTGCATATATAATTTATAGCATATTTCTATATATGCACGGAAGTATTTAGTAATTCTTTTTTTGTATATTTATATTTTGCACTATACCTAAACCTATAAGTACTGTTAGAAGGGAGCTTCCCCCATAGCTTACAAGTGGTAGTGTAATACCCGTTACTGGCATTAGACCAATATTCATTCCGACATTTATCATAAATTGGACAATAATCATAGTTAGTACACCAACTATAACTAATGTTTCATATCTTCCTCTGGTATCCTTTAATATAGATAATATTTTGCTTATAAACAATAAATATATTATAAAAAACATTATAGTTCCTATAAATCCAAATTCTTCAATAAATGTTGCAAATATAAAATCTGTTGTGTCTTCAGGTAAAAAGTTTAGTCTACTTTGGGTCCCTTCTGCATAACCCTTTCCCCATAATCCTCCTGATCCTATTGCTATTTTGGATTGTTCAGTTTGAAAATTTAGGGATGAATTTAAGCTAGAAGATCTGTCTAAGAATCCAACCAATCTTTCTTTTTGATAATTTTTTAATAAGTGATCCCAAACGATTAATTTAAATGTGAATCCGAAAAGTAGTCCAATTAAAATTACTCCTGCTGCAATATATTTATACATTTCTTTTGAGGCTTTTTTATATATAAAATATATAACTATAATCAAAGCCAAAAGTAATACTACATTAACATTGAAAAATAATAAATTTATATTTGCATTGAAAAGATTAATTCCTATGAATGGTAATATTAATAATGCAGATATTAGAAATAAAAGTATAGAATATAAGAATTTCTTTGGATTATAATATGATGCAAATACTATTGATATCCATATTATTAATATAATTATTGTATTACCCAATGCTGGCTGTTTATAAATTAATATAACTATTGGAAGTATCATTGCAAGACCAATACCAATTTTTTTGATTGCATTATCACTTTTTCTGAATATTTCGAAAAATGATGCAGAAATAAGAATAATAACTAATTTTGCAAATTCCGCGGGTTGTATACTTAATTTTCCTATTACAAACCATCTTCTAGTATTATTCAGCCTTATATTTAGAATGAATATAAGAGCTAATAAAGTAAATATTCCAAGGTATATTAATATTTGTACTTTTTTATCTTTATAGATTTTGTAGTCTATTGTTGTAAATGCAAAATATACAATAATTCCTAATATTGCAAAAATTAATTGTCTAATACCCTCACTACTTTGTCCTGTAGAGTATATGGTTACTATACCGATGGAAATTAGAACAATTATAAGGACTGTTAAAATATAATCTTGTTTAAGAAGGTTTTTGAACATCTATTTTTATATAAGCAGATTTGTTATTGATGAGTACTAAATTATTATCTTCTAGATTCTTTACTACATATATTTCTTTAGATTTAACTTTTTCTTTTATTTCATTTTTGAATTTATCTATTATTTCTTTTAAATCATCATCCTCTGTTTGTATATATATATTGATTATATCTTTAATATTTAAGTTCATTTTCTTTCTTATATTCTGTATTTCTCTTATTAGTTCTCTTAAGTCTCCTTCTTGTAGGATAGATTTATTTAATTTTATATTTAAACCTAACTCTCCTGATTTATTTTTCTCTATAACAAAATCTTTTGTAAATTTATTCTCTATTTTTTTTACATTAATTTCTTCTTTTATTATTTCTAATATTTCATTATTATTTAATCCTTCATAATTTATATATACAGCAAGTAAAGGTTGTCTAAGTTTTATATTATTCTCTACTCTTATTTTCTGAAGTATATTTATTGCTTCTCTAGCTTTTTTCATTTCTAGATTAAGATCATTATTTATATCTTCTAGTTTTGTCTCAGGAAATTTTTGAAGATGTACGCTCTCTTCATTATTGTTTAAAGCAAGAAAAATATATTCAGATACAAATGGAATTATAGGTGCTACTGCTTTGGAGAATGTATTTAATACATAATATAATGTATTCATAGCATCTTTATCTCCCGAAGAGAATCTTTCTCTAGATCGTCTTATATACCAAGTAGATATATCATCAATGAAAGGTTGAATTAATAAAGAAGCTTCCATTAAACTATATTTATCTAATTTCTCAGTAATATTTTTTACGAATTGCTCTGTAATAGACCTTGCCCATCTATCCATTATATTTTCACTTTTTTTATTTTCAGGCGAGAAATTGTTATTATTTGCATATATTATGAAATATTTCAGTGTATTATAAATAACAATAAAATTATTTTTTAATATTTCACTTGGACCAGAATCTTTAAATGCCAAGTCTTCCCCTCTTACTAAAGGAGAAGATATAAGATAGAGTCTTAGTGCATCTGCTCCATACAAATTAATTAATTCTAATGGATCTGTATAATTTTTCTTTGATTTAGATAATTTTTTACCAGAGCTATCTTGAATTAGTCCTGTTGTAATGACGTTTAGAAATGCAGGTTTATTCATAATTGCAGTAGCAATTGTGTGTAAAGAATAAAACCATCCTCTAGTTTGGTCTATCGCTTCAGCTATAAAATCTGCTGGAAAATCCTTCTCAAAGCTTTCTTTATTTTCAAAAGGATAATGTTTTTGTGCGTATGGCATTGATCCTGATTCAAACCAGCAATCTAATACTTCTGGTATTCTCTTCATCTCACCTTTACTACATTTTTCACATTTGAAATAAAGGTTATCAATAAAGTGTCTATGAATATCTGTTATTTTTTTATTTGTAAGTTTTTCAAGTTCATTTACAGATCCTATTACTTTTATATTTGAACAATGATTACATTTCCAAACAGGTAGAGGTGTTCCCCAATATCTATTTCTAGATATTGCCCAGTCGGGAGCTGTCTTTAGGTTATTTTCAAAACGTCCATTTTTAATATGTTCTGGTATCCAGTTTATTTTTTGGTTATTTTTTATTGTATCTTTTTTAATATTTTGTACATTTAGAAACCAAGTTTCCATTGAATAATTTAAAAGAGGAGTATCACATCTCCAACAATGAGGGTAAGAATGAACTATTTTTATTTCTCTAAAAAATGAATTGTCTTCTTTTAATTTCTCTAATATTTTTTCACCCAGATCTCTTGCTTGTTCTCCAGCCCATTCCATTAGAGGATATTCTCCAAATTTACCTTCTATATTTACATGTCTTATTCTTGGAAGTTTTAATTTCTCTCCTAGTAACATATCTTCTTCCCCAAATGATGGTGCTATGTGTACAATTCCTGTACCTTCTTCTTGCGTAACGAAGTCTGCTTCTGTAATAAACCAACCCTTTTTATCTTTATTATGGTTCTCTTCCATTATTTTAGATATATCAAATAATGGGTAATATTCTTTCCCTATGAGATCCTTTGGGTTTATTTTATCCTCAACTATTTCATAGTCTATATTTTCGAAAATATAATCTAGTCTATCTTTTGCTAATATATAGTATTCATTCTTACTTTTTACTTTTACATATGTTAAATCTTTATTTATTGCCAGAACTATATTTGCTGGTAATGTCCAAGGTGTTGTTGTCCAGGCAAGTAAGTATGTATCTTTGGCATCTTTTAATTTAAATTTAGCTACAACAGATAAATCTTCTAAATCCTTATATCCTAATTGTACTTCTGTATTAGATAGGGGTGTTGCACATCTTGGACATATCTTTATGCTTTTATATCCTTCATAAATTAAGTTTTTATCATATATTTCTTTAAATATATACCAAATGGTTTCCATATAATCTAGATTCATTGTCTTGTAATCATTTTCCATATCAATCCATCGTCCCAATCTTTTTACGAAAACTTTCCATTCATCTACATATTTAAGTACAATTAGTCTACACTCTTCATTAAATTTATCTATTCCTAAGGATTCTATCTCCTTTTTATTTTTTATACCTTTTATTTTTTCCAATTCATATTCTACAGGTAATCCATGACAATCCCAGCCGAATTTTCTTTCAACATAGAATCCTTTCATTGTATAGTATCTAGGGAATACGTCTTTTATTATTCCTTGTAAAAGACTACCATAATGAGGAAGTCCAGTAGCAAAAGGGGGCCCATCATAGAATACATAAGATTTTTTACCGATATTTTTCTTTAAAGATTTTTTGAAAGTATCATCCCTATCCCAATAATTTAGGATATCTTCTTCTATCTTTATAAAATTAGGGTTTGAGTCGAGATTAGGAAATTTCATAGTGTATGATATTTTATATCATACACTAATATTTTTCAAATTTAGCTAATATCATCAGCTTTTTTTTGAATCTTTTTTTGTAAAGCATCAATCTTCTTGTTTGCTTTTTTTAATGATAGTTGAGTTTTTTTTAGAGCTTTTTCTTTTATATTAGCCTTTTCTTTGTCTAATTGTTTATTAATTTTTTCTAAATTTTCTTTAGTTTTTTTAATAAATTCATCTTTATCAAAATTCTCTATATTGTATGAGATATCATCAATGAAATCATAAGTATCATCTATTACTCTATCTTTTGATTCCTTATACTTATTTTTAACTTCTTCTCTATTGTCTTTGTTTGATAGAAATATGGAAGCTGCTCCAGCTAATACACCTAATAAGAATGTAATGGTTATCTTTTTTGAATTATTCTTTCTTTTATTTAGTGTCATACTTTTATCAATTTATATATAAATTTAAGTATTTTACCGTAATTTACATCTAAACTTTCTGTAAATGTTTTTATCTTATTTGCTGCTCTATTAATATTTCTCAGAGCTATCATAAGCTGTATTATTGCTAATATGAAAAGTAATATGAATATTGATGTTAATATTATTAATATGTCTATTATGATTTTTTCAAACATTGTTTGTATCTTATAATATTTTATTACTGTAATTATACTACATCAAATTATATATTTCAAATAATTTGCCTTTGTGTTAATATTTCTTTATGAAATTTTTAATTTTTGCCGGTGGTAACGGAACAAGATTATGGCCTTTAAGTAGAAAAGATAATCCAAAACAGTTTCAGTATTTTTTTTCAGATAAGTCACTTTTTCAATTAACAATAGAACGTTTATCCAAAAGATTTTCTTTTGATGATTTTTTTATAGTTACACCCAAAGAATATGTACAAATCATAAAAAGTCAGGTTCCATATATAAAAGATGAAAATATATTTATTGAAAGTGAGACTAGAGATACTCTTGCTTGTGTTGGTTTTGGGGCATTTTTAATTGATTCTAAATTTGAAGATGAAGCTGTGGCTCTCTTGTGGTCTGACCATAGAATCAAATATGAAGATACATTTCTTAATGCTTTCGAAACTGCATCTAAATATTCCAAGAAAAATAATAAAATTGTTCAAATAGATGTTAATCCTACAAGTATAAATATTAATTTAGGTTATGTACAAATAGGTGAACAATTAGAATCTATTGATGGTTTTAATATTTATCAGTTTATAAAACATACTGAGAAACCTGATTATAAAACTGCAAAAAAATTTATAGAGAGTTTTGATTATTTATGGCATACGGGTTACTCTGTATTCCCTCCAGGAAAGATTGTTGAGCTTTATGATAAATATGCTAATAATACAGCTAAAATCCTTAGAGATATAGTTAAAGCATATAAAAATAAGGAAAATTTTGATAAATTGTATCTTTCTATTGATAGAACTTCAATTGATTATGCTATTTTTGAGAAAATAGATCCATCATCTATTGTTGTTATTCCGGCTGATATTGGATGGAGTGATGTAGGCAATTGGGAATCTTTGAAAGAGATATTAGAGACCAAGTATGAAGGAAATGTTACTCAGGGAGATAATTTATTAATAGATACAAAGAATAGTCTTGTTTTTTCTACAAATAAAAATAAGTTAATTTCAACCATAGGTGTTAGAGATATTATTATAGTAGATACAGAGGATGCATTATTAGTATGCTCAATTTCTGATGCTCACAAGGTAAAAGATTTGGTTAATAATTTAAAAAATAAAAAGAGTCCATTACTTTAGTATTAAGTTTTTTTTACTGTAGGAGTATATTGAATATTTTTCCCTAATAAAAGTCTAGTTTGGGCATCTATTGCTGGTATAGCAGAAAAGATGATGCTTACAATTGGATAAATTATCCAAGTTATATATGAAAAAAGTTTCTTTATATTTTTCTTATCATTTTTTTCTGGGGCTATTCTAACTTCAAAAAATAATATAAGTATTACAAGTATTGTTGTGATTGTAAGGAATCTACTTATAATAGTAGGTATAGTGTATGAAAGGGTTGTTTTTTGATACTTTGAATTTAATTCAGGAATAAGGTCTCCAAAAGTTATTATAATTGGAGCGATTGCTCTTTCGAATGAATTTTTTATTTGCTGATATATTAATAGAAATTTTCTTCCTTTTGTTAATTTTTTATTTTTTATAACATTTGGTATGCTAAAAGACATTTCAGAAGCTCCCCACGCCCATCTTCTTAATTGCTTATATTGTTCTTTTAAACTTTTCCAGTATGTATCTGCCAATACGGCATCACCATATACCATAATATGTAGAGGTATAACTTTTGTATCATTTCCAAATGCCAGAGTTGCTTTCCAGTACAGCCTTTCATCTTCAGGTATTATATCTGGATCCCAGTATCCAATTTTATGCAAAGACTCTAAATTTATCGCATAGCAAGAAAAATTCATTAATTTTTCAGGCTTAAAAGTTAAAGCCATTTGCCATTGTGCAGAAAATGTTGCTATTATCCTTGATACAATAGATACTTTCCAGATATTGTTATAGAATATTGGTATAGGTTGATAAATTACTTTATTTCTATTCTTTGATGATAGATAAGTATATGTAAGGTATAAAAAGTAATTTTTATCATGTCTATAATCGGCATCATTACTAGTGATAATAACTTTTTTAGTATCTATTTTTTTATTTTTTAATATTTTATAAAATTCACGAGCAGCGAAATTCTCGTTGGATGCTTTTCCTGCAATCTCTCCATTTACAAGCTCGTGTTCTGTAATAATTAGATCAAAAAAGTTATTTTTATATTCATTTTTTAATTTTTCTGCACACTCTTTACCTTGTGGGAATTTTTTTTCTGTTGCAAATAATATAATTTTTTTATTCTTTGGATATATAATTTTACTCGCAGCCTCTATAGTTGGTCTTATAACTTCTTCTGTTTCATTAGCGATTGGAATTAAAAGTACTTGATAATAGTCTTTCCAAACTTTTTTATATTCTTTATCAAGCTTCTCTACCCAATCAGTTTTTTTTACTTCATTTATTTTTTTATTTGCTTTAAATACTAGTACCATAGTATTTACTGCTCCGTATATAAAATAGAGTATATAAAATACAACTATATATATAACTAAGATTGGGTATGTAAAAGATAGTACAAATATAAGAATTATAGTTCCCCACAATATTAGTCCGGGAACCATATTAATTAATCTGGTTAGAAATTTATCACTCATTGTGTAATTTTTACTTTAGATTTAAAGGATTATAACATTTAGTAATGTATTATTCTATGATACAATTAATATTCTATGAAAGAAACACCTGCGATGTCTCAATATTATAATATTAAGAAAGAGAATCCCGATGTGATAATTCTTTTCAGGATGGGAGATTTCTACGAATCATTTGATGAAGACGCGAAAATAATATCTGAGGTATTAAATATAGCACTAACAAGTAGAGATAGAACTGATAAAAAAACACCTATGGCAGGATTCCCATATCATGCACTAGATACATATCTTTCTAAATTAATTGAAAGTAACTTTAAGGTAGGTATATGTGAACAGATGGAAGATCCTAAAGAAGCTAAGGGGGTTGTCAAAAGAGACTTAGTTAAAATAATAACTCCTGGCACATATATTTCTGATACCTATACAGATCAAAAAAATAATAATTTCATTGTTGCAATAGATGAAATTTCCCCTTCTTTTTATTCATTATCATTTATCGATTTTTCTACAGGGGATTTTTATATTACAGATATACTATCTTATGAAAAATTGAAGCTATTTATTTCAAGTATATCGCCAAAAGAATTACTGGTTAAATCTAATTTAGATTTATATTTCCAAGATGGAATAAAAATATCAATTCTTTCTGATGAAGATTTCAATATTGAATCATTGAAAATGCTTAACTTTAATATAGATTATAAGCATAAATCTTATATGGCAGCTGGAGCTATAATAAATTATTTAATTCATACTCAAAAGGTTGATATATCTCATATAAAAAGTATAAAAAATTTTAATATACAGGAGTACATGATATTAGACCAAAATACTCTTAGAGGATTAGAATTATTTAGTACAACTTTTGGTATTTATGATGGATCTTTAATATCAGTTATAGATAAAACTATAACTTCAATGGGAGCAAGGAAATTGAGATTTTACCTTTCTCACCCAATTCTAAATAAAAATGTAATAGAAGATAGACTTAATTCTGTTGATGAAATTTTGAAGTTAGATAAAACTTTATATTTAGATACCTTTTTGTCTGGTATTTATGACTTAGAAAGAATTTCTGCAAAATTGAGTATGCTGTCAGTTTTGCCTAGAGATCTTTTAGCACTAAAACAATCCCTTACTAAGGTGCTGGAAATAGATTTGTCATTTTTTAAAAGCTCACTTATGAGAGATATTGCAAATAGTATAGTGGGATTAAAAGATATTAAAAAGATAGTAGATATAATTGATAAAAACATAGAAGATAATTCTCCTCTACTTTTAAAAGATGGAGGATTTATAAAATTTGGTGTTAATAAGGAGCTTGATAATTATAAAGAAGTTATAAAAAACGGAAAGAATTGGATTGTTAATTTTCAAAAAAAGGAACAGGATAGGTTGTCAATTCCATCATTAAAAGTTCACTATAATAGAGTTTTTGGTTACTATATTGAAATATCAAATACTCATAAATCTAAAGTTCCCTCAAATTATATTAGGAAGCAAACCCTTACTAATGCTGAGAGATATATTTCTGATGAGCTAAAAGAATATGAGGATTTAATATTAAATTCTTCATCTAAGAGTGTTGCTTTAGAAAATGATATTTTCATGGAAGTTGTAAAAAATATCCGTGAATATATATCTTCTATTCAAATTTTAGCTGAAAATTTATCCTATTTAGATGTACTTAATTCTTATTCAAAATGTGCTAAGCAGTTTAATTTTTATAAACCAAATATAAATACTAAAAATAATGATTTAAAAATTGTAGAAGGGAGGCATCCTGTAATTGAACAAAAGATTAAACCATTACAATACATACCAAATGATATTGATATTAAGAGTAATGAGATTATGTTAATTTCGGGACCGAATATGTCAGGTAAAAGTAGTATATTAAGGCAAGTAGGTATAATTGTGATTTTGATGCAAATAGGGTCTTTTGTCCCGGCAAAAGAATCATATATACCAATAATAGATAAAGTTTTTACTAGAGTTGGTGCAGCAGATAATCTATCTTTGGGAGAAAGCACATTTATGGTTGAGATGAACGAGGTTAGTAATATTATAAATAATGCTACAGAAAAGAGCTTAATAATTTTAGATGAAATAGGAAGAGGCACATCTACGTTTGATGGAGTTTCTATAGCATGGGCTATAATTGAATATATCCATGATCATATAAAAGCGAAAACTTTAGTTGCTACACATTATCATGAATTAATAAAATTAGAAGAAATTCTGGAAGGTGTGTTCAATGTAAATGTTAAAGTCAAAGAAAATAAAGAAGAAATAATTTTTTTAAGGAAATTAGAAAAGGGTGGAACTGACAAAAGCTATGGAATACATGTAGCGAAACTAGCTAAATTACCTGAATCAATTATAAAAAGAGCATTTGAGATATTATCTCAATTTGAGAAAGATAAGAAAGAGTATAGCAAAAAATTTATTGAGCAGGAGATTCCATTAACAAATTTAGACGGAGGACTATATAATGATATTAAAAATTTAAATATAAATAATATTACTCCAGTAGAAGCGTTGAATATACTTTTAAATTTAAAAGAAAAATATGATAAAAATACTATCTGAAGAAACATCAAATAAAATAGCTGCTGGAGAAGTTGTAGAAAGGCCAGCTTCTGTCCTAAAAGAACTATTAGAAAATTCTATAGATTCCGGAGCTAATAATATATATGTTTATTTAGATAATTTAAATATAAGAGTGGAAGATGATGGTGTTGGAATGAATAAGGAGGATATGCTACTTTCTGTTAAAAGATTTGCAACATCAAAAATATCAAAAGTAGAAGATTTATTAGATGTAGCCACATTTGGATTCCGTGGGGAAGCACTAGCAGCCATAGCATCAGTTTCAAAATTATCAATAATATCTAAGCAGGCCAATTTAGAAGAGGGATATAAATTATATTTGGAATCTGGAAATGTAATATCTTTTGATGTATACCCTACTCTAGATGGAACCACTATTGATGTAAAAGATATATTTTTTAATACTCCAGCAAGACTGAAATTTTTAAAGAGCTATAATACTGAATACAAATATATTTTAGATGTATTTGAAAAAGCTGCTTTATCAAATGAAAATATTCATTTTAAATTTTTGAAAAATAATAAAGTAATTTATGATCTTGAAAAGGAGAATCTATTAGATAGATTTTTAAAAATTATTCCAAAAGGTAATCTGAAATTTAATGAGATAAATTATAAATCAGAATATTTAAATTTTAAAGGATTTATTTCTTATCCGGAAAGTTCTCGAAATGATAAAGTATTTGAGTATATTTTTGTTAATAATAGACCAATATATAGTAATATTGTAAATAAGGCTATCATGGATGGGTATTCCAATTTCTTATATCCAAATAAATTTCCTGTATATATTTTATTTATAGAAACTAAAGAGGTTGATATTAATGTTCATCCAAGAAAATCAGAAGTTAGATTTAAGGATTCAAATTCAGTATTTAACATAATTAAAAGTGAAATTAATAAATCTGTATCTTCAATAAAGGAAAAAACATTTGATTATGGGAATAAAGTCTTTTCTAATTCTGAAATAAAAAATGATTATAAAATAAAGTTTAAAAATCATAAAAATGGAAAAAATTCTTATCCTTCAAATTTTGATATATTCCAAAACCATTCTAATTTTAATCTTAATCAAAATGATGAGGGTATCGATGCAATACAATTATTTAATAGATATATTGTTACTAAATCAAAAGATAATATTCAGATAATAGATCAACATGCAGCTTCTGAGAGAGTAATGTTTGAGAGAATCAATGAAGAGTTAATTAATAATAATTTTGAATATCAAAATTTTTTAATACCCTATACTTTAGATTTGAATAAATCAGATTTTAATTTATTAGAAGGTAATATTGATTTAATTAGGTCTTTAGGATTAGATATAGAGATTTTTGGAGATTCTTCAATAAAAATATCATCTTTACCAGTAATACTTTCAGATATAGATATTAATAAATTTCTAGAAGAAATAATATCTGATTTAAGAAATGAACAAAATCTTAAAATGGATTCTGGTTTAAAAAATAAATTAGTAGCGACAATGGCTTGTCATTCTAGTGTTAGATTTGGAGACCCGTTAGATATGAATAAAATTAAACAAATAGTTAAAGATTTAAGAAATTGTAAAGATCCATTTTTTTGTCCTCATGGCAGACCAACTACATTTGAAATATCAGAGGATAGTATTTTAAAAAAATTTAGAAGGAAATAAATATGGGAAATAATATAAAGGGATTTTTTTTCGATTTTGATAATACTATCGCAGATGATTATACATTTATAATAGATTGTTTTATTTATACTTTTAGAAAGATGGGTATAGATTTTAAAACATCTGATATTGATAGTTTTATGGGATTAAAACAAAGAGATATTCTTTCTAAATTTATAGATAATGATAATGAAATACAGAATGCAATGAAAATTTTTGATTCTTACTTTGAATCAAATTATTTAAAAGGTGTAAGTATTTTTAAGGGTATTGAAGATTTGATTAGAACTATTAGTGTTGATTTTAAATTAGTTATTGTTTCTGGTGGACAAGGAGATAGGATAAGGAAAATATTAAAAAAATATAACCTTTATAATAATTTTGAATATATAATCTCTAGTCAGGATGTTGTTTACCCAAAGCCAAATCCTGAAGGCTTAAATTTGGCTTTAAAATATTCAGGGTTACAATCTAATGAGATAATATATATTGGTGATTCATCAAGTGATTATGAACTTTGTGAAAATGCAAAAGTAAAATTTATATTAGCAACCTGGGGTAGTGACATAACATTTAATAGTATATTAGATAAAGTTGATGTGAGATTTGATAAACCTGAATTATTGACTGATTATATTTATAAATATTTTTTTAAGAATTCTCCAGTATAACTTTTTTTATCTTTTATTATGTCCTTGACTGTTCCTTGGAATATAATTTCTCCACCCTCATCTCCCCCCTCTTTTCCTAAGTCAATTATCCAATCAGCAGTTTTTATTACATCCATATTATGTTCTATTATTATTACAGTATTTTTTTGTTCCACTAGACTATTTAATACTTTTAATAATTTTTTTATATCATCAAAATGAAGTCCAGTAGTTGGTTCATCTAATATGTATAAAGTTTTTCCTGTGGATTTCCTGGATAGTTCAGCTGCTAATTTTATTCTTTGGGATTCTCCTCCTGATAAAGTTGTTGCACTTTGTCCCAATTTTATATATCCCAATCCTACACTCTCTAGGGTCTCTAATTTATTTTTAATTTTTGATATATTAGAAAAAAATATTTTTGCTTCAGATATATTCATATTTAAAACTTCTGATATATTTTTATCTTTATATCTTATTGCTAATGCCTCATTATTATAACGTTTTCCTTGGCATTCATTACATTCTATGTATACATCTGGTAAAAATTGCATTTCTATTTTTATTATTCCATCTCCTTTACAATTTTCACATCTACCTCCTTTAACATTAAAACTAAATCTTCCAGAATTATATCCTTTCATTTTTGCTTCTCTAGTCGATGCAAATAATTCTCTTATATAAGTGAATGTCCCGGTATAAGTTGCCGGATTTGATCTAGGAGTTTTTCCTATAGGGGATTGATCTATATCTATTATTTTGTTTATATTTTCAATCCCATTTATATAATCACACTGACCTACAATCTTTTTAGTGTTATAGATTTCATTTGATATATATGGATACAGTATGTCATTTATAAGGGTACTTTTTCCTGAACCAGATACACCAGTAATTATTGTTAAAACTTCTAGGGGTATTTTTACTGTAATATTTTTTAAATTATGTTCATGTGCATTCACTATTTCTATATATTTATTAGATGTTCTTATTTTTTTAGGTTTTTCTATCTTTTCTTTTTTAGATAGATATAGTCCCGTTATAGAATTTGAATCATTTTTTATGTCAATATATTTTCCTTGAGAAATTATATTACCTCCGTACTCTCCAGCACCTTTTCCTATATCAATTATCCAGTCAGAATTAATCATGGTTTCTTCATCATGCTCAACAACAATAACTGTATTACCCAAATCTCTTAACTCTTTTAATGTATTTATGAGTTTTAAATTATCTCTTTGATGTAAACCTATTGAAGGTTCATCTAAAACATAAAGTATTCCTGATAGCCTCGATCCTATTTGAGAGGCCAATCTAATCCTTTGTGCCTCTCCTCCAGCCAAACTTTTTGAAGATCTATCTAATGATAAATACCAAACTCCAACAGAATCCAAGAATTTTACTCTATTCTCTATTTCTTGAAATATTTGTTTTGATATTATCTTATCGTTTTCATTTATTTCATTTTTAATTTTCTCTATCCATTTTAAGAATTCTCTAATACTTATTTTAGATATTTGATCAATTGATTTGTTATCTATTTTTATCGATCTTGCTATTTTATTTAGTTTAGTACCTTCGCAGACTTCACAAACTAATTCTTGCATATATTCAGATAGTTCTCTTTTCGTACTGTCTGAACCTTTTTGGTATTTTTCTAATAGATAAGGAATTATACCTTCAAATGTAACAGTATATGTTCTAGTACTTCTCATTCTAGGTTTATATTGTATTTTATAAGTTTCGCTACCTGTTCCAAACATTAATATTTTTATTTGCTCTGGAGTATATTCACTAAATTTTATATTAATAGGAATATTTTTTGAATTTGATACTGCCTCTATTATTTTTATAATCCAAGATGTTTTATAATGAGTTATTTCATTTGACAATGGGTAGACAGCTCCTTCCATAAATGTTAGTGATTTATTATACAATGAACTTTCATCCATTGTTTGTATTATTCCTAAGCCTGTACAATTTGGGCATGCTCCGTATGGTGAGTTAAAAGAAAAACTATTTGGTTGTATCTCTGGTATAGATGTATGGCAATTTAAACATGATAAATTCTCAGAAAAAAGTATATCCTTTTTTTCATCTTCAATATAAATGATTACTTCTCCTTGAGAAAGAGAGGCTGCTTTCTCTATTGATTCATACAATCTTGTTTTTGCTTCTTTATCATCGGCTATGAGTAATCGATCTATGAGTATTTCAATATTATGTATTTTATATCTGGATAAACTGATTTCGTTATCAAGTGAATATATTTCTCCATCCACTCTAACTCTTGTATATCCTTTTGAAGTTAGGTTTTGAAATAGTTCTGAATACTCTCCTTTTTTATTTCTTATTATTGGGGAAAGTACAAAAATTCTTTTATCTTTTAGTGATATCACTTCTTGTGATATTTGCTCAATTGTTTGACTTTGGATTTTATTCCCGCAATTAGGACAGTATGGCACACCTATTTTTGCATAAAGTAACCTTAAATAGTCATAAATCTCTGTAGTGGTTCCTACAGTAGATCGAGGATTTCGGATTGCAGTTTTTTGATCAATTGATATTGCAGGAGAAAGTCCATCAATGTAATCAATTTCAGGCTTTTTCATTATACCTAAAAATTGTCTCGCATAAGAAGAAAGTGATTCTACATATCTCCTTTGGCCTTCTGCATATATTGTATCAAATGCAAGTGATGATTTTCCTGATCCGGAAACTCCAGTTATAACAACTAATTTATTTTTTGGTATTTCAAGATTAACATTTTTTAAATTATTCTCTCTCGCACCCTTTATAATAATTTTATTATTTTTCATATTTAAGTTTAATATTTTACCATAAACTTAAACTATTTTTCTAACCAATACATCTTGGAGGTGCTATCTATTTCACTGTTTGTAGTTATGTATGTTAAATTCCCAAATTTTAATTTGCCTTTTTTATTTTGAATACTTTTGGCAGCTATATCAAATGAATTTCCGTTCAATTTTATAAATGCAATATTTTTTCCATTTGGACTCCACGTTGGTTGAGCATTTATACCATTTGATATCAATTGTAGTGTATTTTTATAATTACTAAAGCTACTTTGTTCTGTATTGTTTAAAATTGAGTTTAAATCAAATTTCATTACATACAGATAATTACTATTGTTACCTTTCCTTTCAGTAAAAGCTAAATACTTTTCATTTGGAGATAATCTTGGTTCCATAGCTTCAGATGTTACAGGTGTTACAGGATAAGATTGATTTGTATTAAAATCATATAGCATTATTTGTGAATCTGGCTGTGCAATTCCTGTGTAGTATATGTAATATGTATATAGAAGGAAATTATTGTTAGGCCAAGTTACATCAGCATCTCCTCCGGTATATCTTGTTGGAATTGTTAATTCAGTTTCATTATATATTTGTGATGAGTAACTTGGAAAAGTTGTTCCATTTTTAAACATCCAAACTCCTAATCCTGCACGAGGTATTCCTGTAATTAATTTACGTATATTTGTATCATAAGCTATATAATTTCCATTAGGTTCATATGCTGGGGTTGCAGACCATGCTTCATTTTGAATGTACTGACTTTGCCAATCAGTTAATTGAGTATTATTTGTTCCATTTATATTCATTTGTCTTAAGTCTGAATAGTTTGTATGGAAACTTACATAAGTAACTTGTTTTCCATTTTTTGAGATCCCTATATCAGAGACGTTGTTTGTATTCGTAACCTTGTGAGTTGTATTCCCTGTGATGTACCACATATTATTATTTTTTACAAAATATAACCTGCCATTTAGATTGTATTGATTAGACAATGTTACGTTTTTTGATATGCTAAAACCTATATTTTTAGGATTTAGTATACTTTCAATTATCGTTCCATATTTAAGAAGTATATAAGCTATAAAAACTATTAATATAAGGAATACTCCATAACCAAGGATTTTTTTCCCTTTTTTAGTATTTTTATTACTCATATTTTTAATATTGTTTCTATTATTGAAGTCCATATTAGTTTCCATATAATTTCAAGAATAATGAATTTATTTTTTGCCAATTTGGAAACACCACACTTTGAATTGGATACCCTGCATTTCCTATTGATGAATAGTCAGGAGGTGATAATATTATGGACTGAATTTTTGTATTTTTTAATGCAAGTGCTATTTTAGCAAGGCTTAATACTTCTGGTATTGTCATGTCTGTTCTTACAATTGAACTAAGATTATTGAAAAGGGATGGTATTTCTGAAATTGTTGAAGGATTGTCCAACTTATCTTTTAATATTCTTAAAACTTGTTGCTGTCTTTTTGATCTTCCAAAATCTCCCATTAAATCTCCATGTCTAGAGCGTACATATTCTAATGCTCTACTTCCAGTCATATATTGAGGAGCACCTGATATATAAAGGTTAATTGAAGAGTAAAGTAAGTTTGGATTTCCAGTAAGGTCATTGGGGTAACTCCAATCTAATACTGGGTGAGTTGGAACAACATTTACTCCTCCAAAAGTATCTATCAATTTTATAAATCCTTTAAGTCCTATCCAAGCGTAATAGTCTATTTTGATTCCGAAGTATTGTTCAACTAATTGTCTGGTTAATGCTATTCCACCAATTTCTGATGCTGTGTCAAATTTTGAATATCCCCCATTTTGAGTATATCCCGGAATTTTTATCCAGAAATCTCTAGGTATAGATATCATATATATCTTTTTTTGATATGGGTTTACACTTACTATCATTATAGTTTGAGTCAATATTGAATTGGGATTAAATTTTTGATCAGTATCTGATCCAAGTAGAAGTATATTTATAAATTTATTTGAGTTGTCGTATTTATAATGTATTGTTTGTTCTACTTTTGTCCTTTGAATTTTATTTCCAGTTATTTTAAATAAATCGTATGTAACTGACAAATATCCTGATTTTATGTATAGAAATATTATTACAGCTACAAATATTAATAATGTTAAAAGAAAAATTTTCCATTTTTTCCTGGGCTTATTTTTTTTCTGCAGTTTACTTTTATCTATGTCTATAACCATTTTAGTGTTTATATTATTAATTTATGAAAGGAATCTTAAAAGATTAATTTTAACTCTTCAATTTGATCTCTCAATTTTGAAGCTTTCTCGAATTCTAAATTTTTTGAATATATATTCATTTGTTTTGTTAGATTTTTTATTAATTCCTTTTTATCAGAAATATCGGTAATATTCAATTCTTCATCCTTATTTTTTCTTTCCAATTGTTTCTTTATGTCTTTTTTTATTCCAATAGGTTGTTTTTTATATTTCTTATTATAACTTATTTGTATTTCTCTTCTCCTGTTTGTTTCTTTGATAGCTTCTTCCATTGATTTTGTTATTTTATCTGCATACATTATTACCTTTCCATTTTTGTGCCTTGCTGCTCTACCCATTATTTGTATTAATGATTGTTTTGATCTTAAAAATCCTTCTTTATCTGCATCAAGTATTATTATTAAGGATACTTCTGGAAGATCGAGTCCTTCTCTTAGAAGGTTTATGCCCACAATTACATCAAAATTACCCAATCTTAGATTTTCTAGTACTTCAGTTCTCTCTATAGTCTCTATATCACTGTGTAAGTATTGAGTCTTAAAATTATTTTCTAACATATATTTATTTAATTCTTCAGACATTTTTTTTGTAAGAGTTATTATTATGACTCTTTCATCTTTCTCAATCCTTTTTTTTACTTCAATTTTGATATCTTCTATTTGCCCTTCTGTTTTTCTTATCTCTATTTCTGGGTCAATTAAATTTGTCGGTCTGATAATTTGTTCTACTATTCCATCTCTAGGATAGTTCTTTAATTTCTCAGTACTTTGCTTAGAAAGATTAATCTCATACTCATTAGGTGTAGCAGAAACATATATAACTTGATTTATTTTTTCTCTGAACTCATCATATTTAAGAGGCCTGTTATCTAATGCTGATGGAAGTCTAAATCCATAATCGATTAAAGTTTTTTTTCTTTGAAAGTCTCCTCTATACATACCTCTTATTTGAGGTATTGTCATATGGCTTTCATCTATAATTAGAAGATAATCTTTTGGAAAAAAATCTATTAATGTAAAGGGAGCAGATCCTGCCTTTCTTCCCTCTATCAATCTTGAATAGTTCTCTATCCCTTGGCAGTATCCCATTTCTTGTATCATTTCTATATCAAACTTTACTCTTTGTTCAAGCCTTTTTTCTTCAACTACCATTCCTCTTTTTCTAAAATATTCTAACCTTTCTTTTAATTCTTCTTCTATTTTATTTATTGCTAAATTCAACTTATTTTGTTCTACTATATAGTGCTTTGCAGGATATATTATTATTTCATTGGTTTCTGATTTCTGAGTTTTTGTTAATGCATTTACGATTTTAATTTTGTCTATTTGGTCTCCAAATAATTCTATTCTTACAACATTATCTTCATATTGTGTAAAGATATCTATTGTGTCTCCTTTCACGCTAAATGTACCTCTTTTATAATCAAAATCATTTCTCTCATATTGAATATTTAAAAGTGAATTCATTAAATCTGATCTTTTTATATATTCTCCTTTTGAAATTTTTACAGATAGTTCTTCATATTCAGAAGGATCTCCAAGTCCATATATACAAGATACAGAGGCTACTATTATTACATCCCTAGAGCTCATTAAGTATTGAGTGGCTTTATTTCTGTATTGTTCGATTTCTTCGTTTATCTGAGTTTCTTTTTCTATATATAAATCTTTTGTAGGTATATATGCTTCTGGTTGGTAATAGTCATAATAGGAGACAAAGTATGCTACTTTGTTATTGGGGAAAAAAGATCTAAATTCAGATGCTAATTGAGCTGCCAATGTTTTATTATGTGCAATTACGAGTGTTGGTTTCTGTACATTTTGTATTATGTTAGACATCACAAATGTTTTTCCACTTCCTGTTACACCCATTAGAGTTTGATCCTTTACATTAGATTCAATTCCGTAAGTCAGGGTTTTTATGGCATTTGGTTGATCTCCTTGAGGTTTGAAAGGAGCCTCTAATTTAAATACATCTTTTTTCATATATTATATTTTAACATAAAATAGAGTTTTCTTAATTTGACATATGCCTTTTATTTATATATCATTATACTAATTATTTACCAATCTATAACTTTATGGCAAAACTAAAAGATCAAAATCAAGATTCAAATAATGTTAAAAAAAGTACTACATTTAAGGATTTATATAATCAATCATCATTCTCAGATCCATCTAGAAGACCTAAGGTTATAGTTTCACTTATTGTATTAGTTTTATTTGTAATATTTGTAGGGCTACTCTTTTCAATGTATAATTTCGGAGTATGGTATCCTGGTTTTTCTCCATTGATAGATAAAATCCCTGTCCTTAAGAATTTGGATAGGTCACCTGAAAATGTTCTTCCTAAGACTATAGCCGCAGACAATGGAATTCATTCATATACATATCAAGTTAACTATGCAATAGATGTTAAAGGTTCAAGTAGTGGTAATGAGGCACAACAATTTAATGGATCTACAGATTTTAATAATTCTAGTAATATAAAATCCAATTCAAAATTTAGTGAGAAATTTTCATCTAATAATTCTTCTCAAAAATCTTCATTAGTTATTAGTGGTAAATTTTTGCAAGCAAATAAAAAGTTTTTTGTGAACTTTTCTCAATTTCCATCAATACTATCTTCTGGTATAAAAACTAATACTTGGATATTATTAGGTCAAAACGATTTTCCTTTCTTACAAAAATTGGAATCTCAAAATAATTTTAATTACAATTCTCTAACTGTTTATACAAAAGGAAATTCTGTTGTTAATGGAACAGTAGTAACTCTTTATACAGTTGTCGTACCTAAATCAGATTATTCAAAACTAGGCTTTTTATCATTACCATTTTCTTTAGTAAAGAGTGTTTTTCCTAAATTTAATATTTCTGGAAACAATATAGATTTAAATATATGGGTAGGATTAGCTGATGATAGAATCTATCAAGAATCTACTAAGTTTAATGTTACAGCCCAGGGTTCTTCAGCTAGTGTTTACTTCTCATCATCAGTAACTAGCTTTAACTCTTCTGTAAATGTTGTTACTCCAACAACATACACTAACATTAATGGAAAGACAGTAACTAGTAAGTCTAATACTAAATCTAGTAATAAAACTAGTAGTAAAAAATAAAAATGAAAAAAAAAGATACAATATTTTATGTAATAGTAATATTATATTTTTTTCTTGTAGTATTCTTTTTCCTTTATTTTTTCAAATCGTCAGAACCTAAAATTGTTAAAGTTTACAATGTTCAAACCCCTATAACTTCATCTCAGAATATTTATGCTATATCATTAAATGAACAGATAAGGCAAAATCTAAATTCTATAAAAAATGCATTCTTTAAATATCCTGGATATAAAAAGTTAAATATATCTAGTGTTTCAAATTTTGCTATTGTTAGAAAGAATAATGTTTCTGGTTCTGCTCCATTTTGTAGCCAAATATTTTATCAGTCAAAAACTAAATGTACCTCTTTATCTGATTATTATAGTTTAATATCTCCATATATAAATAAATTAAATGTTGATTTTTCTTCGCCTCATAATATAAATAATTACTATATATTTAAATATCAGGGGAATTATTACTTTATGGACACAAATTATCAAAAGACCATATATAATAATGGATTCCCATTCTATTTTATCCAAGGTTGAATTAATCTGTAGTTTTATGCAATAATTCGTTATTCATACGGTTGTGTGGTGTAGTGGTCTAACATGTCTCCCTGTCACGGAGAAGATCGACGGTTCGAATCCGTTCACAACCGATTCTATATATCACAAATGTACTTTAAATCTCATTCTGATATAATTAAATTGTGAGTAGTAATATTAGAGAAAATTCTTTATCAATTTCTTTTTTCATAGAACTTTGTGTTGCTATACTTGTTGGTGTTGTCTTTTTAAATTTTTTAATAGGGATAACATTCAAATATTTTGAAACTCATAATTTATTTGGACATAATAAGCTTTTAGATTTTTATTACCATATTCCTCCACCTAAAGTTAAGACGTTAACTTTAGAGCAAAAAGATATATCTAATTTTGTAAATTTTTTATCTTCAAATAATAGTAATATATCAGAGTATTTATCAGAAAACTATATAATTTCTTTAGTCAATAAATATCATAAATCTAATTATGCTTTAGATATAAAACAATATTTAGGTATAAATAATGTTGAAAAAAAAGTTTATTTTATGAAAAATTATAATTCATATTATTCAATTTATTTAATTGTTGGAAAATCTAAATTATATTTAGATATTTATGTAAGCAAAGAAAATGGCAAATATCTTATTACAGATATAAAGCCTGTAGAAGTTTAGCCTTCTCATTTATATTTAATTTTTATTATCTAATATATTAATATGAATAAAGTTAAATTAGGCTCACAAGGGTTGAATGTTTCAAGGATAGGTCTTGGGTGTATGGGTATGAGTGATTTCTATAAGGGAGGTTCTGAAAAAGAATCTTTGGATACAATAGATAGGGCCATAGATCTGGGTATTAATTTTTTTGATACAGCAGATATGTATGGTCCATTTAAAAATGAAATATTGGTTGGGAAAGCACTTCAAAAATATAGAGATAGGGTTGTTATAGCAACAAAGTTTGGAAATGAAAGAGCAGAAGATGGATCTTTTATTAGAATAAATGGTAGTCCAGATTATGTTAGATCTGCTTGTGAAAATTCATTACAAAGATTGAATATAGACTATATTGATCTTTATTATATCCACAGAGTAGATACTACTGTTCCTATAGAAGAGACAGTTATGGCTATGTCAGATTTGGTTAAAGAAGGGAAAGTAAAATATATAGGTATATCTGAGGCTTCTTCTGAAACTATAAAGAAAGCACATTCAGTTCACCCTCTTACTGCAGTCCAAAGTGAGTACTCCCTTTGGTCAAGGGATCCTGAAGAAAATATATTTGATACGATTAGAGAATTAGGGATAGGTTTTGTTGCATATTCTCCTCTAGGAAGAGGATTTTTAACTGGCAAGATCAAGAATATTGATGATTTAGAAGATGGAGATTTTAGAAAATATAACCCTAGATTTCAAGGGGATAATTTTCAGGAAAATTTATTATTAGTTTCTAAAGTAGAAGATTTGGCAGAAAGATTAGGTGCAATTCCATCACAAATTGCCCTGGCCTGGGTATTGCATCAGGGAGATGATATAGTTCCAATACCTGGGACTAAACATATAAAATATCTAGAGGAAAATGTAAATGCTTTAAATGTAAATTTATCCCACGAAGATTTAGAGTTTCTAAATAAAGTATTTGAAAAGGATAATGTTAAGGGTAATAGATATCCAGATATGAGTACTGTTAACAAGTAAAAAATAAAATATCGGATCTGGTTATAGTCTTTATATAAATTGGAGTGAGAAACGGGATTCGAACCCGCGACCTCTTCCTTGGGAAGGAAGCATTCTACCACTGAACTACTCTCACATTAATAGCCGACAAGCAGAATCGAACTGCTAACGCCACTTTACGAAAGTGATGCTTTGCCATTTAAGCTATATCGGCAATATGTTATGATTCTATCAGATTTTTATTTTTTTTCTAAGTTATGATAGAATTAAAGGAATGGGACAGCAAAGTTTTTTAGCAAGAGTATTGGTAATATTTTCATTGTCTTTAATTGTAGCAGTGTTTGGTGTGTATTTTTCAAAGTATGTCCCCTCTTCACTTTTTATTATTTTATTCATAATTGAATTAGTACTTATTTTTGTTATAGGAGCAGTAAGAAATAATCATACTTTAGCTCCTATATTATTGTTTGTATTTACATTTATATCTGGTCTTACTGTTGGACCTTTAATTTATACATTTTTCAATTACGGTGCAGGTGCTATAGTTTTTCAGGCATTAGCTATAACTGCTGTTATATTTATACTATTAACTGCAATAGTTTACTTTTTTAATGTTAATTTAGTAAATTCTAAAATATGGATATTCTTAATAATAGGCCTTGTTGGAATAATAATTGCAGGTATAGTAAATATATTTTTACATAGTCCGATATTTAATTTCTATATATCAGTTGCTGTTGTATTAGTATTTTCAGGTTTTGTACTTTATGATATGTCTAATATTATAGAAAATCCTGGCATGACAAATGAGTATGTTGCTGCACTAAGTTTATATCTTGATTTTGTAAATATATTTATTGCTATACTTAATATTCTAGGGTTCTTAGATGGTAAAGGTTAATGATTTCTAATCTTTTTTCTTTTAATTTTATATCTCTTTTATCTATTCAAAATATAGCCTACACTATTAGTACGGTTATTTTTCCAAACATATATTTATTTTTATTTATCTTTATAATATTAGAAGAGATGGGTGTTCCAATGCCTATTCCTGGAGAATTCTTTGTTTTTCTTGCGGGATATAGAGTAGCGTTAGGTGATGCTAATCCAATTGCAATAATTTTAATAGTAATACTAGCAACAATTATAGGTTCCACTATTCTCTACTCTATTATTTATTGGCAAGGGTTAAATTTTATAGAGAAATATGGGAAATATATATTTTTGTCAAAGTCAAAGATTCTTCAAGTGAAAGATTGGTTTAGTAAGAACGGTTTATTCGCAATTCTTATAGGGAGATGGATTTTTGGATTAAGGATAATTGCTAATGTTATAGGTGGTCTTTTTCGATTAAGGTATGATAAATTTATCTCTGTTACAATTTTTGCAACAATTATCTGGACTGCATTCTATGTAACTTTAGGTGTATTTTTAGGGCAATATTATCCCGCTATGATATCTTATATAAGTCAGTTTAATAGTATAGTTATAGAACTAATCTACTTCGTTCTCTTAACATTAATAACTGCTTTATTTATAAGAATAATAGTTGGAAAAGGTGCAAAGGAAATAATTAAGTAAGATTAATTACAACTTAAGGAATTCTTTTGATAAGTTATATTTGGAGTAGGATTGCTACTATATGTAACATTAACTCCAGAATTAATTGGGTCAATATATAAAACATTAGTATTCGGTGTAATTTCTATATTACTAGATGCATTAATTGTTAATGTACATGTAGTTTGAGCATTGATGCTACTTTCTAGTAATAATTCAATGGTATCTTGTGATTTAGATTGCGATGATTGCGATAAAGATATATATAATGGATTTGAGCCATTTGCATAGTTATCAAGATTTATAGGAAGTAGTTCCCCTTGAGGAATAGAAATAGTATTTGTATCAGACAATGAATTAGAAGATAAACTATAAGAGCAGGTTTCAAGATTTATTGAACTTCCTAAATTATTGTTAGGTAAACCTGTACAATTTGTTGGACTTTTAGTTACTGATTTAGGAACTCCTAAGGATGTATATTGAGAACTTATTGTAGATAGTCCTTCTTGAATTCCTGATTGAGATGTATTTAAAGAAGCTTCCCCTAAATATCCTTGTGAATTTTGATTTATTTCTTTGATTGTGGAAGAAGTCAAAACCATAACCAAGATGAGCATTACAATACCAAATAGCATAACTACTATTAAAGCTTGTCCACTATTGTCTATATTTATACTCTTCACAATTTATAATATAGTATATATTATAAAACTAATCAACAACTATTAATTTATGAAGAATAAACACAAACTTAAAAGAATTTTTTATTTAATTATCACTGTTTTGATTTTAATTTCTCTTTTTTTAGAATTCTTTTTTAGAGTTAAATATGTAGATATAAAAAATATAAAGAATCCCTATATTGTAAATAGTATAAGTAAATCTTTATATGGTAAAAATATTTTATTTCTAAATAATCAAAATGTTTTATATATATTAAAAAGGTACTATCCAATTGCAGATTCTGTAAGTATTCGTAAGGAATTCCCAAATAAATTAGAAATTTACGTAAACAATCAAAGTATTTTATATGAATATATTTATAAAAAAAGTAAATATTATGTTACTCAAAGTGGATCTTATCTAAAGTATCAATCTAATATATTAGGGAATTATCCCATTGTGTATTCTAATAAACCAATTTCAACATATGATATTAAAGATATAAATACTCTTGTAAATGATATATCTAAGCAATTTGTTATATCGGTATATAAGTATGAAATTTCTAATGATACAGTTTATCTTTATATTAATTCTGGAAAAGAAGCCATATTTAATTTTCATAAATCAATTATAAATCAAGTTAATGAGTTGATGAATGTAATTTCTTCAGTAGGTCCAAGTTGTAATATTATAAATGTTGAGTACAATAAAATCTTTTGTGAAAATTAATCTTGCAGATATAAAAAGATTAATATATACTTTTTGATAGTTATACTAAAAATTTATGTCAAAAGGAATAGTTACTGGAATAGATATAGGTTCTTCTAAAATTACTACTGTTATAGTAAATGTAGATGAGCATGCTACCACAATCTTAGGACTTGCAAGTTACAAAAGCAATGGAATAAAAAAGGGTGTAATAGTAAATATAGATGAAGCAGTAAAATCTATCTCTGACAGTTTAGAGGCAGCTGAAAGGATGGCTGGAATAGAAGTTAATAGCGCATATGTTACCCTTGGCTGCAAACATATATCAAGTACAAATAATAAAGGTATTGTAGCGATATCTTCGGAAGAGATATCTAATGAAGATATTGCAAGAGTAAGAGAAAGCTCTGTTGCAGTATCAATCCCTCAATCAAGAGAAATATTACATACTATAGCTAGAGAATATGTTGTTGACTCTCAAGGAGGCATCAAAAATCCATTAGGTATGGCAGGAATAAGGTTAGAGATGGACACTCATATCATTACTGTTGGGTCAATGGTATTACATAATTTAAAAAAGTGTGTTGCACAAGTGGGTTTATCAGTAGTGGACGTTATTTTCTCTGGTTGGGCTGATGCTGAAGTCATACTAACTTCAACAGAAAAAGAGCTGGGAGTACTTTTATTGGATATAGGATTTGGGGTAACAGATGTTGTCTTATATACGGATGATTCAATAGCTTATTCAGCTTCTATTCCAATTGGAAGTTCTAACATAACTAATGATATTGCTGTTGGGCTCCAAGTATCAATCGAGGATGCCGAGAAAATAAAATGTAATTATGGAATTTTAGTAAAAAAAGCTCAACAAAGAAAGGACAGAGATGAGGAAAAGAAAACGACATCCTCTTCTTCTTCCCTATCTTCAATGCTTAGCAATGATTTATTGTTAAAATTATCTGATATAGGGATTGATGTAGATCTTAATTTTGATGAGGTAAGAAAGAGTTTAATAGATGAAATTATAGACGCAAGGGTAGATGAAATTTTTGAAAATGTTAAAGAAGACATACTGAAATCTGGATTTGACTATAGGATGCCTGCCGGGGTTGTATTAACAGGAGGAGGATCAAAACTTTTTTCTATAAATAAAATTGCACAAAAAAACTTTTCTTCTTCTGTAAGAATTGGCTATCCTACGAATCTTTCCTCTATGAATGATGAGATTTCTGGACCAGCATTTTCTGCTATACAAGGTGTCATTGACCATGGAATTAAACTTCTTTCAAAAGATAATGAAGGGAGCAATTTTTCTCATAAAGAATTTAGTAAAACAGCTAAAGGAATAATTGATTGGATAAAATCTTTAATGCCTTAATATTGATAAATTAAGCGTTTTGTGGTTTAATTGTGTAATATATAATTTGGTTTCATAATAATGTTAGTAAAACCTCAGTCATTTGATAATTCTGCAAAGATAAAAGTTATTGGAGTTGGTGGTGGTGGTAACAATGCTATAAATACAATGATATCGGTATATAATATATCCGGTGTCGATTTTGTTGCAGTAAATACTGATGCTCAAGCACTTAAAAATTCACTCGCAGAAACAAAAATACAGATCGGAAGTGAGCTAACTAAAGGATTAGGTTCTGGAGGAGTAGCGTCTATAGGAAAACAGGCAGCTGAAGAAAGTATAGATTTAATACATGAGGCATTGTCTGGAGCAGATATGGTTTTCATAACAGCAGGGATGGGTGGAGGTACTGGTACAGGTGCATCTCCTGTTGTAGCAGGGATAGCAAAGAATTTGGGTGCATTAACAGTAGGTGTTGTAACTAAACCTTTTTCTTTTGAAGGCCAGAAAAGGAACAACGTTGCCTTAGAAGGTATAGAAGAATTAAGATCCAAAGTTGATACTCTGATAGTTATTCCAAATCAAAGATTGTTAGATATTATTGATAGAAAAGTAACTTTTGTTGAAGCAATGCAAACAGTAGATGATGTATTAGGTCAAGGAGTTAAAAGTATATCAGAACTTATTACTAAGGCAGGAATGATTAACGTTGATTTTGCAGATGTTAAATCAGTTATGGCTGATGCTGGTACAGCACTTATGGGTATGGGGATAGCTACAGGAGATGAAAGGGCATTAGAAGCATCTAAACAAGCAGTTAATAGTCCTTTGCTTGAATTATCAATAAAGGGTGCAACTGGAGTTCTTTTTAATATAACTGCAGGGAATGATCTTTCAATGTATGAAGTTGATCAAGCTGCAAATATAATATCTGGTTCAGCTGAAAAAGATGCAAATATAATATTTGGAGCTTCCATTGATGATAGTATACAAGATGGATCTATTAGAATAAATGTTTTAGCAACAGGATTTGATAAGGATAGACAAAATAGTATTATAAGAGATGATAATAATTACACCCCATCTGCATTCATCAATGAAGATAAGTTCAAAAATAAAAAAGATGATGATAGTAGTGTTATAGAAATTAATATTGATAAAGATGGTAGTAAAGAAGAAAAAGATACTTTAGATGATGATAGTGATTATGATAGTCCAGCATTCTTAAGAAGAGTGGGAAAATAATCATATGCAATTTGAATTCTCCTTATCAATTGACTTGTTTGATAACTTTATTAATATAATAGACTTAAACTCTAGTCTAAAATCTATTGATATTCCTCAAAAAATATTAGATGAATTCCTAATTGATGAATTTAAAATTTTAGGAAAAATACTTAATATAAATTATGATGCTAAGGATATAAGGGCCTATGCTTTAGGTTTTAGTAAAATAAGCAGTAGTTTTGATAGTTCTATTGCTTCTGGATATAGGAATTCTAATGAAATGATACAGTCTTTGTATGTAGATAAGGGGAATATTTTTACATTAAATATAATATCCAGAGTAAATAAGGTATTAACAGAAAATGGATTTGAAATTTGGGAAAGTGGTAAGCTTAGAAATGAAAAGTTTCCTTACAATGGAGAGTTAGATTTTTTTAAATTAGAAAGTTTAATATCAGATAAAGATATCTACGATAATATATATAAGATAGCTAATTATTATAAAAATGATAAATATCCAAATATAATAAAAGTTTTTGTTATATCATATAATCTTTTTAGATTAAAACCGTTCTGCGTACTTAATGATATTACAATTGTTATCATAATGAAAATTCTTTTATTTGATATAGATTTTTTTAATTATGTACAAATTCTAAATATATTTTATGAGAATATAGATAAATTAAATCCGGATATTGACTTAAGTGAGTGGCTTTTAAATATGTCTAAGTTTTTATTATCTGATATGAAATCTCAAAATGAATATATTAGGAAATATATTTCTTTGGATCACAGGAAATTTCTTTCAAATAATATTATAGCAAAACTTAATGATAGACAAAAAAACATATTCTTTTATTTAAGGGAGCACAAAAATATATCTAGACAAGAGTATATGAGACTATTTAAAATATCTTCAATGACGGCATTTAGGGATTTAAATGAGATGAAATCTTTAGGAGTTATAACTTCATTTGGGTCAGGGAGAGGAACTAGATATACAATATTAGAAAAATTTTTAACTTAATTCTTGATTAATTATTGTTTGGAAATAAGAGTATGGATAAGCACCTAATACTTCCTGACCTGTTACTTTTCCATTTTTTATCTTCCCTATTACAAATGTTGGTGTTCCTTGGATATTGATCTTATTTCCTGCATTTATATCAGCACTTATTTGAGGCTGAAATGTATTGTCACTTATACATGTATTATAAAGGTTCATATTTAATCCTAAAGATTTTGCATAACCAGAAACAACTGATGGTGTATTTGTATCTTGGTTAGTTGTATACATCTGATTTACGAAATTCCAAAACTTACCTTGTTCCCCAAAACATCTTGATTCTTTTGCCATACCTAATGCAAGTGGATGTATTTTTTCCAAAGGATAATCTCTAAACGCAAATATTATATTACCATTATTTATATAATTTTCTTGTATTTGTGGAAATACAGAATTATAGAATTCTTTACAAAATGGACATTGAAAATCGCCAAATTCTACTATAGCCACTTTTGCCTTTTTACTATTTCCTAATATTGGGTTTGTCCCCAAGGATACAGTTACTATATTATTTACAGTAGTTTGTGACCCCCCTGATGAGCTACTATTGCTACTATTTTGTGTACTCGAATTATTTTTAGTTACTGTATTGGAATTTGTACTATTTCCTATTCTAGAAGATACTATAATTGCCAAGGCTATAAATATTCCTGCCACAACTATAGCTGAAGGAACCATATATTTAGAAAATTTTGATGTTTCTTGATTGTTAATATCTTCGATATGTTTTGTTTTAACAGTATTTTCTTTAGTTTTTTTCATTGATATTATTATAACATATAATTTTTAAATTTATGGTTTTATTGTTATAATACTAAAATAATGAGTAAAATAACAGATGAAGAAATATTAAAAATTGCAAATCTTGCTAGGATAAAAATTAATTCAGATGATGTAAAAAAGTTTAGAGATAGTATAGAAGAAATATTAGAATATGTAGATAATTTATCTGAAGTTGATACGTCAAATGTTGATCCATTCTTTTCTTTAAATGATTTATCGAACTCTTTTCGAGAAGATGATCCACGAAAAAATACAGATTTTACTATTAATGATGATAATTTTATATCCCTAAAAAATGGTTATATTAAAGTGAATAAAGTTTTATGAATATATCTGATTTGAGAAAAAAATTAGATAGCAAAGAGATTTCTGCACAAGAGATTTTTGATGAGTATTTTAAAAAAGCTGAGGAGGAGAATAAAAAAATAAATTGCTTTATAAATATAAATAAGGAATATTCAAAAAAAAGATTAAGTAAAGAAAATAACTCTATTCTTTCAAATATACCTGGAGTTATAAAAGATAATATTTCTATAAAAGATACAATTACTACTGCTGGATCTAGAATGTTAGAAAAATATAAATCCCCATATACTGCTTCTGTAGTATTGAATTTAAAAGATTTTATGTTAATTGGAAAAGGGAATATGGATTCTTTTGCTTTTGGATCATCGACTGAGAATTCAGGTTTTGGAGTTACAAAAAACCCTTTAGATTTAACAAGGGTTGCAGGTGGGTCATCTGGGGGTGTATCTGCAGCAATAGCTTCTAAATTAGCTTTATTTGGAATAGGGACAGATACAGGGGGATCTGTCAGGCAACCTGCTTCATTTTGTGGAGTTGTTGGATTAAAACCAACATATGGGTTATGTTCTAGATTTGGTCTTATAGCGATGGGATCATCTTTTGATGTTCCAGGAATAATAACTCAGAATGTAAAAGATGCGGCAATAGTTTTAAATGAAATCGCAGGTTATGATGTAAATGATTCTACATCTGTAAATATTGGAAAGAAAGACTATACAGGTTTAAAAAAGATTAATAAATGTAAGGTTGGAATTTTAAAATTTCCAGAAGAAGGGTTGGATAAGGAAGTATTGGAAGGATTCTCATCAAGTGTAAATCTTTTAAAATCTATGGGAATGGATATTGTTGAGATAGATATGAAATATATTAAATATTCTCTATCTGTATATTACGTTATAGTTCCATCTGAGATTAGTGCAAATATGTCAAGATATGATGGAATTAGGTTTGGGTATCATCCAGAGGAATCATTTTCTGTATTAGATGATTTTTATAAGGAATCAAGAGATAAGTTTGAAGATGAAGTTAAAAGAAGAATAATGATAGGTACATTTACTCTATCTCAAGGATACTATGATGCATATTATAATAAAGCTATGAAAGTAAGAAATCTTATCAAACAAGAATTTATAGATACATTCAAAGATATAGATTTCTTAGTTTCACCTACTACCCCTACTCTACCTTTTCATATCGGGGAGAAAACCAAATCTCCACTATCCATGTATCTTTCTGACATATTTACTGTTCCTGCAAATGTCGTAGGTTACCCTGCAATATCTATTCCTGATAAAAAATTTGGAGATCTTTTTTCTGGATTACAGATAATAGCAAAACCCTTTGAGGAGGAGAGATTATTATCTTTTGCTAATATGATGGAGGAAAAATTATGGAAGTAGATTTAATAGTGGGATTAGAAATCCATGTTCAGCTCAAGACAAAAACTAAGATGTTTTGTTCTTGTAAATCTGATTATTTTGAAAAAAATCCTAACACCAATGTTTGCCCTGTTTGTCTTGGGCTACCAGGGGCTTTACCTCGTTTAAATAGAGAGTCACTTGTTCAAGCTATTAAAGTTGGAAGAGCACTAAATTTTGAAATTAATGAAAAATCTAGATTTGATAGAAAAAATTATATGTATCCGGATCTATTTAAAGGTTATCAGATAACTCAATTCGAATTTCCTATCAATACAAATGGATATATTAATCTATCTTCAGGAAAGAGAATAAATATATATAGAGCTCACTTAGAGGAGGATACAGCTAAATCTTTGCATGAGAAAGATTGTACATTATTAGATGCTAACAAAGCTGGAATGCCATTATTGGAGATAGTATCATCTCCTGAACTTACATCAAAAGAAGAAGCAAAAGAGTATGCTCAAAAAATTTATAACATTGTAAAATTTATAGATGCATCTGATTGTGATATGGAAAAGGGGCAAATGAGATTTGATATAAATGTAAACCTTAATATAAAAGAGAAAGAGAAAGAATTTAGAACTCCCATTGTTGAAATAAAAAATCTAAATTCATTTAGATCTTTAGAGAGGGCTATAGAATATGAACAAGAGAGGCAATTAGAAGAGTTTATGGAGAAAAGAATTGTTCTTGAGAAAGGGAATAAAGTTACTAGAGGTTGGAATGATACTTTAGGAAAAACAATATTTCAGCGTAATAAAGAAGAGAGTGATGATTATAGATATTTCCCTGATCCTGATATTCCTCCAATCTCTTTAGATTCTGATTTTATAAATAAAGCTCTAGATAAGATAGACATATTACCTCAAGATGCTTTGGATAAACTTATATCAGAGTATAAACTACCTAAAGAGTCTGCAGAATTTTTGACTGAGGATAAAATTTTTTATAATTTATTTTCTGATATATCTAAAAAATATACAAATTACTCCACTCTTGCAAATTGGATTATTACTGATGTTTTAGGAATAATTAATCAATCTGGATCTGATATAAATTGTTTAAATAAGGGTAAATTCGTAGAAATATTAAATGCTATAGATGATAAAAAAATTAGTGTTCAATCGGGAAAAGAAATATTAAAGGAATCTATTTTGAATAAAGATTTCAATGTTTCTGAGAATATAAATAGTAGTCTTCTAGTTTCTGATGATAGTATATTAGATAATACTATAAAAAAGATAATAGATGAGAATTCTGATTTGGTGGAAAAATATTTATCTGGAAAAGAAGGAGTTTTAAGTTTCCTTATTGGGCAAGTGCTAAAGGAAATGAAAGGTAGAGCTGACCCTAATGTAGTTAAGGAAAAACTCCTATTATTTATAAAAAAATGAATAGAAATTGATAATAGTTTTTAATTCTGTTATATTAAAAACATGTTAGTGTATAGCGCCCAATTTATACCTTCTCACTATTTATATTTAAAAAATGTCAGATTTTACACATCTTCATTTACATACTGAGTATTCACTTCTTGATGGAATGAATGCTATTAAACCTTTGGTTAAAAGGTTAAAAGATTTAGGATTTGATAGTTGTGCAATAACAGATCATGGGGTTATGTATGGTGCCCATGAATTTTATGAGGAATGTAAGAAATATGGTATTAAGGCGATAATAGGGTGCGAAGTATATATATCTCCTACTTCAAGATTTGATAAGACAGATTCTAATTATTCTCATTTAATTTTACTTTGTAAAAATAATGTAGGGTATAAAAATCTTATGAAGATTGTATCAGATGCTCAAATTAATGGGTTCTATTATAAACCAAGAACGGATTTAGAATTTTTAAAAGAGAATAGTGAAGGGCTAATAGCATTATCTGGATGTTTATCTGGAGATATTCCATCTGCTTTTATTAATGGAGATGATAAAAAAGCCTACCTTTATGCAGATAAGTATATAGATATCTTTGGTAAAGAAAATTTCTTTATAGAGATGCAAAGAAATGGTGTTAATGAAGAATTTGAAATTGAAAATAAATTATTTAAGTTAGCAAAAGATAAAGGCCTATTGACTGTTGCTACAGTTGATTCACATTATATGAATAAAGATGATTCTTATGCACATGAGGTTTTATTATGTATAGACACAGGGAAAAAAATAACAGATGATAATAGGCTCAAATTTGATTCAGATGAGTTCTATATAAAAAGTGAGAAAGAAATAAAAAAGGTTTGGAAAGATCACCCAGAAGTTATAAGTAATACAAGAAAAATTAATGATATGTGTAATGTGACAATAGAGTTTGAAAACTTTATTTTCCCTAATGTTAAAATACCTCAAGAATATGGTTCTGATTACGACAAATATCTTAGAGATATAACCTATCAAAGAGGTAAAGAAAGATTAGGAAGAGACCTTAGTGAAGTAGAAACAGAAAGAATTGAGTATGAACTCAATATCATATCCTCAAAGGGATTTTCAAGTTATATGTTACTAGTATCAGATTTTACTGATTTTTTGCATGAAAAAAATATACCTACAACCACAAGAGGATCTGCTGCTGGTAGTCTTGTTGCTTATTTTATTGGAATAGTTCCAATTAATCCATTAACATTTGAATTGTCTTTTGAAAGATTTTTAAATCCTTTAAGACCAAAAGCCCCAGATATAGATTTAGATATAGCTAGTGAAAATCGAGAAGAAGTTTTGGATTATGCTGTTAAAAAATATGGATCAGATAGAGTGTCTCAAATAGTTACCTTTGGAAGAATGAAAGCAAGGGCAGCGATTAGGGATGTGGGTAGAGTTTTAGGAATACCTCTTTCTACAGTTGATAAAATTGCAAAATTGATTCCTCAAGGTAGGTATTCAATAAAAGAAGCTATATCAAAAATACCAGAATTAAAAACTCTTATAAAAGAGGATAAAGATATAGAAAATATGCTCATAATTGCATCCAAAATGGAAGGAATTGCAAGGCATGCATCTATTCATGCCTGTGGTGTTTTGATTACCCCAGAACCTTTGATTGAGAATGTTCCAATATTATTTGATAAAAAAACTCAAAGACTAGTTTCTCAATATAATATGGTTTCATTAGAAGAGTTAGGCTATATGAAAATGGATTTCTTGGGATTGACTAATTTAGATATAATATCTGAAACTATAAGACTGATAGAACAGGATAGTGGAGAGAAAGTTGACCTTGAGAAAATACCATTTGATGATAAGAAGACATATAGGTTATTAAAGTCTGCTAATACATTGGGGGTATTTCAACTTGAAAGTAGGATCATGAAAGATGCAATAAAGATACTAAAGCCAGAAAATGTTTTTGATATAGCAGCTCTTATTGCTCTTAATAGGCCAGGACCGATGGCGAATATCCCGTTATATGCTGCAAGGAAAGAAGGTAAACAGAAAATTGAGTACTTAGATCCTAGAATGGAAAGTTATCTTAAAAGAAGTTATGGGGTTTTAGTTTATCAGGAAGATATTCTTCGTACAGCAATAAACTTAGCAGGATTCGATTGGGGTGAGGTAGATAAAATACGTAAAGCAACTGGGAAAAAGAAGCCTGATATATTGTTGGAGTTAAAAGATGAAATAATTACAAGGTTTATTGCCAATGGTATGAAGGAAAAAGTTGCACGTGAAATTTTTGAACTTTTTCTTCCATTTGGACATTATGCATTTAATGAAGCACATGCTGCATCATATTCAATTATTTCATATAGAACGGCTTATTTGAAGGCAAATTATCCTGTTGAATTTTTAGCTGCATTATTACAATCTCATCTTGGTAATTTAGATAAAATATCAGAAATAGTTTCTGAAGCAGAAAGAAAAGGAATAAAAATACTTTCTGTGAATGTTAATAAAAGTAAAGAAGAATTTAGTATAGAAGATGGGAATATTAGGTTTGGATTAAATAGTATTAAAGGTTTGTCTTCTCTTAGTACACGAGCAATAGTTTTAGAGAGAACCTCTTCTAATAGAGAATATTCTTCTTTAGGAGATTTCCTAGATAGGGTTGATATATCGCACTTAAATAAAAAATCATTTGAAATTTTAATAAAATCAGGAGCGATGGATGATTTTGGTTCAAGAGCATCTTTACTTGAAAGTTATCAATATGTACTGAAGGATTTTATGGATAAAAAGAAATCTAAAGAACAGATTGGACTTTTTGATGAAGATAATGATGGAGAATTCAAATTTAAATTAAAAGATGTTGAAGAAGTAAGCAAAACTCAAAAGGCTCTTTGGGAGAAAGAATTAATCGGAATATATATAACTACTCACCCACTTAAAAGATTCTTGAATTATTTTGATTCTCATCAAATCATAAAATTATCAGATCTTAATAATTATACTAATGGTAGCAAGGTTACTGTAGGAGGAATTTTGCAAAATGTAAACCATTATACTACTAAAAAAACAGGTAAAAGAATGTTGTTTGCAAAAATTGAAGATATTAGCTCAATTTGTGAAATAATAGTCTTTCCAGATACATATGAGAAGATTAAGGCTAAAATAGGATCTAATGGTGATATTGTTATAGTAAAAGGAGTTTTGGGAATAGATCACTCTGAAAATGAAGATGAGAATATAGAATATAAGCTGATAGTTGATGATATCTCTGTTATCACAGATAAGGATATACGATCAGAAAAGAGTAAAAAGGTTAAAAAGATAGAGCTTAATATCCCTCAAAATATAACCAAGGATAAATTACAAGAGATTAATAAAATAATATCTAATTATATTGGAGGAGAAACAGAAGTTGCTTTAAGATTGTTAAAGAATGAAGAAAATAAAATTCTTAAATTGAGAAATAAAATTAATTTTAATAATGACTTTTTAAATAGTATATCCCTTATTATTGGGAGTGATTCTATTAATACTTTTGAGTAGTTTCAAATAAAATTTGAAATAAACGTTTGTCTGTGTATCTCACATGGGCCATTTTTGATTATCGATTCTATATGTTCTTTTGTCCCGTATCCTTTGTTATTTTTAAAATAGTACCCCGGATATTTTCCATCTAATTTTTCCATTAATTTATCTCTCTCTACTTTAGCTATTATTGATGCTGCTGCAATTGAGTAGTGTGTAGAATCTCCTTTTATAACTGTTTCATAATTTTTAAAATTAAATTTATCTTTGAATATTCCATCTATCAAAATATAATTATCATTAAACTCAATTGACTCTTCCATCGAAATCTTTATTGATTTTACTATTCCTATGTTATCTATAACATGGGCATCTTTATATACAACCTTATATGAATCAGGATCCTCAGTTAATAGAGAGTATAGATAATCTCTTTTCTTTTCACTTAGTTTCTTAGAATCATTGACTAAATCATATATAGGGGTGTTTTTTGTTATTGTGTATGATGCTACAAAAACAGGACCTGCTAATGGTCCTCTTCCAACTTCATCTATTCCTGTGATATTAAAATTATTTAGAAGGGTTTTTTCCTTTTGGCTTAGTGTCATTTTCTTTTATAAGCATAGCTCTCTTCCCTATTCTAGATCTCATGTAATTTAGCTTAGCTCTTCTTACTTTTCCTTTTTTAACAATTTCTATTTTAGCTATGTTTGGAGAATGTAATGGAAATATCCTTTCAACACCTATTTCTTTGGATATTTTTCTCACTATTATGTTTTCATGTGTTCCTGAATGTTTTCTTCCTATAACTATACCTTGAAATATCTGTATTCTTGATTTATCCCCTTCGATTATTTTTGTGTGAACCTTAATAGTATCACCCACAGAAATTTCCAGATTTTCTTTTTTTATATATTCCTCTTCAATTGGTTTTAATAATATTGTATTCATTTAGGTATTATATCTATTGCAAATTTATCACGTTTATCCTTTGTTAATCTTCTGAATTTAACTATTCCTTCTACTTTTGAATAGATAGTGAAATCTCTGCCAATTCCTGTATTTACTCCAGGATAAAATTTTGTTCCTTTTTGTCTAACAATAATTTCTCCTGATTTTACTAATTCATTAGCAAATCTTTTTACACCTCTTCTTTTTCCAGGAACATTACTTCCTTGATTGGCTTTTCCTCCTCCAGTTTTTACGTGTGCCATATAAATTAATATTTTTCAAAAATAAAAATTTCTCTTCTCACTATAGCTTTTTCTCTATAGTAAAAAAAACTTTCTAATTTTCCTAATTTTTTGCTTTCAAATAGGAAATTTTCTGGTATTATAGAAATTTTTCTTAAATTACCATAATCCATACTTCTAGCTTTTAGATATATTATATCATGTTTCGTTTTAAAGCTAGGTATTATTATAACTAATCTTTGATTATTTTTCAAAATTTTAGTTAAACTTCTTATACTACTCTGTATCATTTTATCTATACTGTTTATTATTTTTATATTTCTAACATTTTTAGAAACAGGTTTTGACCATGAGCTTCCTAAATAAGGTTCTGTTACTATAGATATATTCTCGTCCCTATTTAAAAGTTGTTCAGGCAGAGATCTTGCATCGTTTAGGAATAATTGGGATTGATTCTCTACTCCAAATTCTTCTGATGTCCATAAAAGATTTTTTCTTGTTCCTTTTACAGAATCAGTGTTGATATCAGAACCAATAACTTTATATCCTTGTATTAATGCTTCCATCAGTATTGTCCCTGTTCCCATATATGGGTCATATATCGCTTCAGTATCTTTGGTAATTCCTAAATTTAGCATTATTTTTGCAAGTTTAGATGGCAACATACCCCCCTTTCCTTGTGTATATGGTTTATTAATTTCTTTCTTTTCAAATTCTTTTATATCTTGTTTTGCAACAATTTGGCCATACGCCGTTTTTTCATTATCAATATTTACTTTATTTATATTTTTTACTTTTTTAGCATTATCTCTTGTAATAATATCTTCCACAGTAAAGATTTCTGTTGTTCCTCCGAGTATTTTCATTAATATATCTGGATATATATTAGAATCTAGATTTATATATAGGATATTATTATCTGCATTTATTACAGAGAATTGAATATTTTTACTTTGCATTACGGAATATATTTCTGCAATTGAAAGTAGAGGTGTTTTTCCCAATTTAAAGATTAATTGCATTTATATTTTTTCAATTTTTACTCGTAAATAATTTTGTCTATGCCCGATTCTCTTTCTATATCTAGATTTTGCTTTAAATTTTAATATATTTACTTTATCACCTTTAACTGTATCTACAACTACAGCCTCTACCTTTGTATTTTTAAGGTATGGTTTCCCTATTTTAATACCTTTACTATCCTTTTTTAGTAAAACTTCATCAAATGAAAATTTATCATCCTTTTTTAGATTCTTTACTATTTCAACATCAATAACATCGTTTTCTTTTACAACGTATTGCTTTCCTCCGGATTGTATTACTGCTAAAGTGTCCATTACAAGAAGATATTATATACTAGTTATGCTATATATTGCAAATAGTGTATTATTTCTTTTTTGCCTCTTCTCTTCTTGATATAGGGTATTGGGCTCTATCTTGGAAAAGTAAAGAAGATAGCTCTGGAAACCTATCCTCTATGATTTCAGCTAATTGTAGAACAAAATTTCTATAGTGTATTCTTCCTTGAGGTCCTGATCTTAATTCTATCATCCAGAATAGTTGTCTTATAGATCCTTCCATGAGAAATCTTTGTAGGAATCCAAATGGGACAACATATTGAGAAGATTCAATATTTTGTGATGACATTTCTTTATAAAGTAAATCTATTTTTGAAAATATAGCCTTTATCTTATCGTAATCTTTAAACTCTTCAAGATCTTTTTCAAGAGAGAAGCCATTTAATGTAGTAAAGGGTTGATGAGAAAATCTTATAAATCTATGTCTCCATATGTCTCTACAATCTCCACCTTTTAATATACAATCAAAAACAAGTCTTACATGTTCAAATGCTAAAGGTAACTCTCTTCTTCTAACTGATTCTCTCTTTTTGTCAGTTCCATCTGTCCTTATTGCAAGTATTTGTTTAAAAAAGTCTTTTTTTTGATCCTCTGTATATCTTGATTTAACAAATTCAAATATCTCCCCATATGTTACTCCTACACTTTCAGAAAATATTAATTGAGCTATAATCTCTTCAATTGCATCAGTTTCTGGAAAAACAGATATTAACTGTACTAATTTATCTTGTGATTGC